>JAFQDI010000146.1 GCA_017416055.1 Lachnospiraceae bacterium | reverse complement strand
TTGAGCAGCAACGGAACCATGATGGTGATTGTCAGCATGGCAGTGGGTGCGCTGATCGGTGAGCTGATAAATCTGGATGCTAAGATGGAGAAGTTTGGGTGTTGGCTGAAAATGAAGACCGGGAATGCGAAAGACAAGGAATTTGTTCACGGGTTTGTGACTACTTCGCTGACGGTCTGCATCGGAGCGATGGCGATTGTGGGCGCAATCAACGACGGGATTTTCGGAGATTATTCTATTTTGGTGGCTAAGGCTGCACTGGACTTCGTTTTGGTAATGATTATGACATCTTCCATGGGAAAAGGCTGCATTTTTTCAGCGATTCCCGTGGGTATCCTGCAAGGATCAGTGACGATTCTAGCGAGAGTAATCCAGCCGCTGATGACAGAGGCGGCACTACATCATCTGTCGCTGGTTGGCTCTATGCTGATCTTTTGCGTGGGCGTGAATTTGATTTGGGAGAGGAAAATCAAGGTGGCAAATTTGCTGCCGGCGCTGGTGGTTGCTGTAGTGTGGGCGCTGGTTGGATGAGAGGAGATAATGATGCGACGTAAAGACAGAGAAGTGACTGAAATATCCGATATCCTCTCAATCATTGACTCCTGCAAAGTCTGCCGCATTGGCATGACAGACGATCAGGGCATTTACATCGTTCCGATGAATTTTGGATATGAATTTGTGGATAATCGGTTGGATATTTACGTGCATTGTGCAAAAGAGGGCAGAAAACTGTCCGCCATCGCGGTTAATCCATCCGTCTGTGTGGAAATGGACTGTGAACATCAGCTGACAGAAGGCGAGGTTGCCTGCGAATATGGCTACCGGTTTGCCAGTGTGATCGGAAATGGTAAGGCTCATATTTTGAAGGACATCGAGGAGAAAAAACATGGACTTTCCGTACTGATGCGTCATCAGACCGGAAGAGAGTTTGTTTTTGAGGACGCGCAGACAAAGTCAGTGGCAGTGGTGCGGATCAAGATAGAAGCATTTACCGGAAAGCGTAGATGAGTTGAAGGGAGAATTTCGATGGAGAAGAAAAACATTCAAATCAATATCAACGACTTTCCCTCAGAACTTCACTTTGCCCTGACCGGAGCGAACATTTACGACAGCAGTTGTCACTCAAACGCGGATGTTCTGTACAGTGATTTTGGTTACTACATCAAGATGGATGCAAAGGGCGCGCTGAAAGATGAAGCAACCCTAACCGAGCATTTTTCGGCGAGAGGAATGGGAGCAGAGTTTGTTTGCTACTTGTCCGCGGACAAAGATTACCTGGTGACCCGTGAGGTGACGGGCGAGGATATGACGCATTACATCAATGAGCCGGAACGGCTGTGCGAAATCTTGGCAGCAGCACTCAGGGAACTTCATGAGCGGCCATTAGATGGAGTGCCGGTTTCTTTTCGACAACGGTTATATCTGGAATCAACATCCGGAGACTTTTGCGAGGGAAATTATGACGAGTGGGTGCTGACGAAGCGTTTTCACATCGGCTCCAAACAGGAGGCGTGGGAGATTGTGCAGACGAATAAGCACCGCCTGAAATGCGACACGCTAATTCACGGGGATGCCTGTCTTCCGAATCTGATCATGGAGAACGGAAGATTTAAGTCGTTTATTGATTTCAGTCTGGCCGGCGCAGGTGATCGACATATCGATCTCTATTGGGCAATCTGGTCGTTACAGTACAATTTGGGGACGGAAGAATACACGGACAGATTTCTGGATGCGTATGGTCGTGAGAATGTGGATGAGGAAATGCTGCGGGTAGTGGCGGCGTTTGAATTGTTTGGATAATGGGAGGCTGTATATGACGATTAACGAATACCAAAAACTGGCAATGACCACTTTGAACCCGGAACTTTCTCCGAAGGATGTCCTAATCAACGGTGTGATGGGACTTTGCGGTGAGTCCGGCGAGGCAATTGATCTGGTGAAGAAGCATTTGGCGCAGGGACATGAGCTTGACAAGGAGCGCCTTGCGAAGGAATTGGGTGATATCGCGTGGTATCTGGCAGAGACGGCCATGGCAATTGGGTATCCACTGGAGGATATTTTGCAGATGAATATTGATAAGCTGAAGAAGCGGTATCCGGAAGGATTTGCGGTGGAGCGGTCGGTAAAGCGGGAGGAATAACGATGCGCTACTTTAAATGTGAAAGTAGCAGCAAAACTGAAAATGATATTTTACGGGAACAGTATAAAAAATTGGGCAAAAAGGAAAAGCAGTTGTTTCGTAGAAGGAACTGGTCCAATCGATTGTCTTCAGGGCTCATTACAGTGGTGAGCATCGGTGCTTTCGCAGGGTGTCTTTGGGCGATAGGATATATTCAGGAACCGGAGCAACCGGTTTGGCTGTTATTCTTTCTTTTGTTGAAGATTGCGCTGATCGGCTGCGCATTGATTTTTAGTCTTGTGGTTTGTGTTTTATTGTCGTTGGTCTTTGGGGGAAAACTGGAACTGAAGAAAAGAGCAATCAAGAAAGAACTACTTTCAAAGGCATGCACCCACCTGAGAGAGTATTACGAACTGCAGGAGCCTTGTCTGGTGACAAAATGCTACGATTCCAGTGATTCTAAGTTTGTGAGTCACGATGTGTGCCTGTTTGTCGCGCAGGAAGAACTTCGCATTACAACAAATTTGCTACATGGTTTTTTCCATGGGGATAAAGATCTGGGATGCTATGCGCTAAAACGAGAGGAAATTCATCTTTCACAAGTACAACAAGAGCATTATATGGCGACTGAACTTAAAGCAGAGGGTGTGGCGTTTTTGCTAGGAGCTAAGGCGAAGGGGTTTATTGAGAAACATTATCTGTTTATGGCAGAAAGTTGATTAACTGGAGGAGAAAATGATGCTGGTTATTCTTTGCATACTGTGCATTTTTGTACTTACTGGCTGTGGCTATAATCCCATCATGTATTCCCATCTTTCTGACCGAAACAATTATGAGACCTATACCGTTCAGATTGCCGATCTTTATTATTATGATTGGGACAGCAAAGAACATGTAAAAGACTATTCCGACGAGAGATTCCAGAAGAATGACGTTGTCTTCAAAGTGACATTTCCAAGCTACGAAGAGGCAGACAAATTCTATGGGTATGAAGTTGATCGAGAAAAAGAGTTGTCAGAGTATAAAGAAGTGTTTGAGGTGTCTGCGGAAAATAATCAATTGCTTGCAAAAAGCGAGTTCTATGAGCAAATTTCTGTGGGTGATACGATCGACATTACCGCATCCGACTGGATATATATGGATGGATACTTTTATTATATCATCGGAGTCAGGTGTGGGGAAACGGAGTATCTCAATCCGGAGGACGGACTGAGAAATGTGATTAAGATGATGAACGGGAATCGGGGATTGATTTAGGATGACTATAGTTGATGTTGTTAAGCGGATGTTCAAGCAAAAAGCAAAAACTGAGTCTTTGACGGAAAACCAATTACGCTGGAATTATGTTGGAAACGAGGGGCTGAGGGAAAAGCAGGAAAATGAGATTACACAAGTGTTGGAGCAGTATGCAAATGAACCGAGTCAAAGGCTATATAAATATTTTATGACCGAGCAGGAACGCAAACAGGAGCGAAGCGGAACCCTTTATCACGAGTTCTACAAAGGAAAGTGGGATGAGAAAACTTTTTGGAAAGAGGATTCTCTTCTTCTTCGTGATGATATTTTACACAGGACAGAATTGGTAAATATACTTGGTGGCTTGATTTGCAATTATAATTACTATGGTGAAACGGAGATTGATCAGGAACAGTGGAAAATAATTTGTAAGATCGCAAGTGATACAGGTGGTGAACTGGAAGAAGTAATTCTTGAATTGAAGCCGTGGGTAGAGGAAAATTTCAAGGAACATACAGTTTTTACAATATTGGGAATATAAACGAATGAAGAATTAGAGGTACACCATGTCAAAATTATTTTGGGAGGCCATTCCCGGCCTTCAAGTCAACGATGAACAACGCGCCCTGTTTGACCGCGTGGAGATTGAAAAAGTAGTTTCCACCCGCGATCGCAGTGCGATCAAAATTTATATTCGCTCTGAACGCTTGATCCACAAGCGCAGCATTAGTCAGATGGAGGCGGAGATCAAAAAACAGCTTTTTCCGGGAGTGGGCACGAGCGTGTCCATCGTGGAGAAGTATTGCCTGTCGGCGCAGTATACACCGGAGAATCTCATGAGAGCCTACGAGGACAGCATTCTCTATGAGCTGAAGCCGTATAGCTTGGTACTTCACAATTTGATGAAGAAGTCCCGTTGGGAGTTTACGGATGCCCATGTATGTCTGATGCACTTGGACGATATGTTGGTGGCTCGCAGCAAGGCGGGCGAACTGAAACGTATTTTGGAAAAGATTTTTATGGAACGCTGCGGGATTGATCTGGACGTGCGTTTTCAATATGAGGCGGTGAAGAATAAGACAGACAATTCCGCAGAGGAGCGTCGCCAGGCGGAGGAGATTTTGCGCCGTGCAGGAAAGGCCGCCGGCGAGGATGGTATGCTGGTACTGGACGAGTCTGCCGACGCGGATGTGCAGACCGGCGGAAAGGCCGAGACAGGAGCGAATGCATCTGCCAAGGAGAAGGCAGCAGGCGGCACGGGAAAGACTGCGGCCGGTCAGTCTTCTAAATCCGCAAATGCAAACGGTCAGAGTTCCGGTCAGGGTGGCAAATTCGGAGGAAAGGACAGTTTCGGCAACCGAAAATCCGCCTTCAAGAAGAAACCGAAAAATGACGATGTGCTGTTTGGATATGATTTCGACGATCATTCCACGTCCATCAGTGACATTACCCCTGAGATGGGTGCGGTGGTGATCAACGGTCAGGTCATTGCGCTGGAGGCGAGAGAGCTGCGCAGCGGAAAGACGATTTTGGTTTTCGATGTGACCGATTTTACCGATACCGTGACGGTAAAGATGTTCCTCAAGGAGGAGCAGAAGGACGAGGTGTTGGGCTTTGTGAAGAAGGGCGCGGCTCTTCGCGTGCGCGGTATGTTGGATATTGATAAGTTTGACAATGAGATGGTGGTCAGCTCCGTGACCGGTATTCGTCGTGGCCAGATTGAGGTCAACAAGCGAATGGATACCTGCGAAGAAAAGCGTGTTGAGCTCCACTGCCACACGAAGATGAGTGATATGGACGGTGTGGCAGAGGTGAAGGATCTCTTAAACCGTGCTAAGGAGTGGGGGATGTCTGCACTGGCAATCACCGACCATGGCTGTGTGCAGGGATTTACCGAGGCATTCCATGTGGTCGACAACAAGGATCCCTTCAAGGTGATCTACGGTGTGGAAGGTTATCTGGTAGATGATTTGAAGGAAGTGGTTGTCCGCAGTAAGGGTCAGCCATTGTCTGCGCCTACCGTTGTGTTTGATATTGAGACCACGGGCCTCAGTGCGATCAGTTGTAAAATCATCGAGATCGGTGCGGTGAAGCTGGTGAACGGGGAGATCGTGGACCGATTCTCCACCTTTGTGGACCCTTGTGAGCCGATTCCGGCGAAGATTGAGGAACTGACCAGCATCACCGATCAAATGCTCATCGGTCAGCCGAAGATCGAAGAGGTGCTGCCGAAATTTTTGGAATTTTGTGAGGGAGCGGTGATTGTCGCCCACAATGCCTCCTTTGATACCGGATTTATTGAGGCCAATGCAAAGCGTATGGGCCTGCCTTACGCGCCGACCATTGTGGATACGGTGGGACTCTCTCGTATTTTGCTCCCCGATCTGAGAAAACACAAGCTGGATGTGGTGGCTAAAGCGGTGGGTGTCTCTCTGGAGCACCATCACCGTGCGGTGGATGACGCGGAGTGCACTGCACTGATTTATCAGAATTTTTTGGAAATGCTGAAGGAAAAAGGCATTGAGGATATGAACGGCATGAACTCCATGAGTACCATGACCGATGAGGCGATCAAGAAACTGCCAACCTACCATGTGATCATTCTGGCATCTACCGATGAGGGCAGAATTAATTTGTATCGTCTGGTGTCCATGGCACACATTGACTATTTTGCGCGTCAGCCCCGTATCCCGAAGAGTTTGCTGCAGAAATATCGCAGTGGACTGATCGTTGGTTCGGCCTGTGAGGCGGGTCAGTTGATGGAGGCGGTGGTCGGCGGAGCATCCGACGCAGAATTGTCCCGCATCGTGAACTTCTACGACTATCTGGAGATTCAGCCCATCGGAAACAATGCGTTTATGCTGCGCAGCGACCGCTATGAGGCGAAGACCGATGAGGATCTGCGGGACCTTAACCGAAAGATCGTGAAGCTGGGTGAACAGTTTAATAAGCCGGTCGTGGCGACCTGCGATGTGCATTTCCTCGATCCGGAGGATGAGGTTTACCGCCGTATCATCATGGCGGGCAAAGGCTTTAAGGACGCGGATGATCAGGCGCCCCTTTATTTGCGTACCACGCAGGAGATGCTGGATGAGTTTGCGTATCTCGGCGCGGAGAAGGCGAGAGAGGTGGTCATCACCAATACCAATAAGATTGCAGCGATGTGTGAAAAAATTGCACCGGTGCGCCCGGACAAATGTCCGCCGGTCATCGAGAACTCCGATAAGGACCTCCGTGACATGTGCTACCGCAACGCCCACAAGCTGTACGGACCGAAACTGCCGGACATCGTGGTGGAGCGGTTGGAGCGTGAGCTGAACTCCATTATCAGCAACGGCTTTGCCGTAATGTATATTATTGCGCAGAAACTGGTGACCAAGTCCAATGAGGACGGTTATCTGGTGGGTTCCCGTGGTTCTGTCGGTTCATCCTTCGTGGCGACTATGGCGGATATAACGGAGGTAAATCCCCTGAGCCCTCATTACATATGCCCTGAGTGTTACTATGTGGACTTTGATTCCGACGAGGTGAAGGCTTACGGCGGCGGTGCCGGCTGTGACATGCCCGATAAGATTTGTCCCGTTTGTGGCCACCCGTTAAATAAAGAGGGCTTTGACATTCCCTTTGAGACATTCCTTGGATTTAAGGGAAACAAGGAGCCGGATATCGACCTGAACTTCTCCGGCGAGTACCAGAGCCATGCTCATGACTACACCGAGGTTATTTTCGGTACAGGTCACACCTTCCGCGCCGGAACCATCGGTACGTTGGCGGACAAGACGGCCTACGGATTTGTAAAGAATTATTACGCGGAGCGGGGCCAGAAGAAGCGTAAATGCGAGATCAACCGCATCGTTCAGGGCTGTGTTGGCGTGCGCCGAACCACCGGACAGCATCCGGGCGGTATTGTTGTACTGCCCCACGGCGAGGAGATTTATTCCTTCACGCCGGTGCAGCGTCCCGCAAACGATATGACGACGAAGACGGTAACGACCCATTTCGATTACCATTCTATCGACCACAATCTGCTGAAGCTGGATATTCTGGGACACGATGATCCCACCATGATCCGCCGTCTGAAGGACCTGACGGGGCTGGATCCCCAGAAGATTCCGCTGGACAGCCCGGAGGTCATGAGTCTATTTAAAAACACCGAAGCATTGGGCATTACCCCCGACGATATCGGCGGAACGAAGCTGGGTGCGCTGGGTATCCCAGAGTTCGGTACCGATTTCGCGATGCAGATGTTAATTGACGCGAAGCCAACCTGTTTTTCTGACTTAGTGCGTATTGCAGGACTGTCCCACGGAACCGACGTGTGGCTGGGCAATGCGGAGACTCTAATCAAGGAGGGCACCGCGACCATTCAGACCTGTATCTGCACCCGTGACGACATTATGATCTATCTGATCAGCAAAGGCATGGACAAGGAGCTTTCCTTCACCATTATGGAGTCTGTGCGTAAGGGTAAGGGTTTGAAGCCTGACTGGGAGGAGCAGATGAAGGCGGCCGATGTGCCCGATTGGTACATCTGGTCCTGTAAGAAGATTAAGTACATGTTCCCGAAGGCCCACGCGGCAGCGTACGTCATGATGGCATGGCGAATCGCCTACTGCAAGGTGTTCTATCCGCTGGCCTACTACGCGGCGTTTTTCAGTATCCGCGCGAAAGGCTTTTCCTACGAGATCATGTGCCAGGGCAGAGAGCATCTGGAGGAGGTGTTGGCAGACTATAAGCGCCGCTCGGACGAGTTGACCCCCAAGGAACAGGATACCCTTCGAGACATGCGTATCGTGCAGGAAATGTATGCCCGCGGCTTCGAGTTCATGCCCATCGACATTTTCCGCGCGAAAGCGATGGATTTCCAGATTATTGACGGAAAATTGATGCCATCCTTAAATTCCATCGAAGGTATGGGAGATAAGGCGGCCGAGGCGGTGGAAGCGGCGGGCAAAAATGGTCCTTATCTGTCGAAGGAGGACTTCTGGCAGCGGACGAAAGTGACGAAGACGGTAGCGGATCTGATGGGCGACCTGGGACTGTTGGGAGACATCCCGGAGAGCAATCAGATGAGTTTGTTTGATTTGATGCGTGAGATATAAACAACGCACCTGAGAGGGAGATAAACGGATGAGATACATAATCGGCGATATTCATGGCTGTTTAGAGGAATATCTTGAATTGCTGAACAAAATCAACCTTACGGACGAAGATACGCTCTATGTCCTTGGCGATGCCTGTGATCGCGGACCGGAACCCATTAAGGTTCTTCAGGAGTTGCTCACCCGTCCCAACGTAGTCTACATCCTCGGAAACCATGACTATATGATGCTTCTGGTGCTTCGCAAACTGTTGGCAGCTGCGAAGAAATCAAAAACTGACTGGGATCAGTATTTCTCAGACGAGGATATGCTTTGCTATGTGGATTGGATGAACAACGGAGGAGAGATCACTCTGCGCCAGTTTCTGGAATTGTCCGGAGAAGAGCAGGAGGATGTGATCGATTTTCTGGAGGATGCGCTGATCTATGAGGTGATCGAGGATAAGGGACGAAAGTTTATCCTGGTTCATGCCGGAATTGATCACTTTGCAGAAAATAAGATGTTGGATGAATACGACTTCACGGACTTTATTTTTGCGCGGCCGGATTATGACGAGCGATATTACTCGGACAATGAGATCTATGTGGTCACGGGTCATACGCCAACCCAGCTGATCCGATATGACAGAAAACCCTTGATCTATCAGGAGAATGGTCACATTGCGATTGATTGCGGCTGTGTATTCGGAGGCAGTTTGGCGGCATATTGCGTGGAGACGGGTGAGGTTACCTACGTCAGGGCGAAAAGTAATTTGGGAGCTCGGTAGTTAAAAGAACACGAATCAAATCAAGGGATGATCAAATTGGCGAAACAGTGTTTTGCCAATTCGAAAATCTTCCCGCTGTCAGCACCGGAACTGTGTTGCCGAGCAAGGAAGATCTAAAAAAACTGCTTGAGGCGCAGATGACAGACCATACAAACTGAAGAGATGAAAATGACGACTGTGGAAGAAATTCTGCGGTCGTTTTTGTAAAAAAGAGAGAATTAAATGTATTATTATGTGGGATTGATTGGCGATATTGACATAAATGTAAGAATTTGGTAT
>JAFQDI010000145.1 GCA_017416055.1 Lachnospiraceae bacterium | reverse complement strand
GGGGTGCTAATTAACCATAGCTTTGAAATAAGAAATGGAAAGAAGATACCGATTACGGAGGAACGTCAAATTCGACATGAGGGGTATTTGCCTGTAATCATTGAAAAAGAAGAATGGGAGACAATTCAGCATATGCTAAATATGACAGTAAAGACTACATATGGAAACAGGGCAGTACATAGATATGTTAGATTCCTAAATTGTGGAGATTGCGGAAATAAATTTGTTTCAATTAATCGGCACACACGTGAGGGAACAAGGGTGGAATACATATGCAAGAGTTACCAAAGCTATGGAAATGAGACTTGCTCATCGCATCGCATCCGAGAGGAGCGATTGGATGATGAAGTTCGTCAACACATACATGTAGCTTATCACCAACTGAAAATCGAACAGGAGGAGACTATGGAAGTTAAGCGGCTATGGGAATTGAATCGGCGTGCAATTGAATCACGAATAAAAAGATTACAAATGGAGGTGCAGCTTTGGGAAGGTGAAGTCGATGAGTTATTGATGGAAAAAATAAGGTGGCAAAAAAATAGTCAGGAATAAAGAAAAAGTGGATGACAGAAGCAAATCCGCCGGTAAGGAATTTACCGGCGGATTTGCGTACGGGCGACAGGACTCGAACCTGCATGGATATTTCCAGTAGGACCTAAACCTACCGCGTCTGCCAGTTTCGCCACGCCCGCATATGAAAATTTGGGATAATTACAATAAAGTTATAGCATATATAACGAAAAAATGCAAATAGTTTCTGTGAGGGTACACAACCTAAATCCAGCGCGTCTGCCAATTCCGCCACACCCGCGTCGCCTTACACTCAATATATTATGGGTTTTTCTCTGGAATGTCAAGCAGTTAATCGGACAATCCGGTTTATTCTCTTTCACTAACTCGCAGGACAATCAACTTGACAACCGTCTGTGGGGTGTGAGATAATTTGTTTTGTAGATTATCTGGACGAGGAGACGTGTTATGATAAAACTTTGTGTGTTTGATCTTGACGGAACGACGGTAAATTCGCTGAATTCCATCGCTTACTTTGCGAACGAGACGTTGAAGCGCTTTGGACAGAAAACCTTTTCTGTGGATGAGTATCGCCATCTGGCCGGTGGCGGAGCGAGGAAGCTGTGGCGAAATCTGGTGAATGCGTCCGGCGCACCGGAGGAACTTTATGAGGCGATGGTGGAGGACTGGCTGACCAGCTACGATGGAAACTTTTTGTATCTGACTGAGTCTTATGACGGTGTGGATGAGATGCTCCGTGCGCTGAGAGAGCGGGATATTCATACGGCGATCGTGACGAATAAGCATGGCCCTACCGGAAAGAAAATCTGTGATACCCTGTTTGGCGACGATGGCAGTTGTCTGGAGATTTTCGTGGGTGCATATCCGGAGATGGTACTGAAACCTGCACCGGATGAGATTTTGAAGTTGATCAAGCGTTTTGGAATCGGTCCGGATGAGTGCATGTACTGCGGAGATCACGACATTGATATGAAGACCGGAAAGGCGGCCGGAGTTGTGACAGTCGGCGTTACATGGGGATTTCACACCCGCGAGGAATTGGCAGCCGCAGGAGCAGATTACGTGGTGGATAGGCCGGAGGAGATTGTAGCGATTGCTGACGGGAAGTGATGTGGCAGACGGGGCGGAAAAGTTTAGGATAATTTTAGTTGCCTTTTCCTGCCAGTCATGGTAATATAATAGGGTGTACAAAAAAGCGTATCGGGAGGTACTTATGGATACATTTTTAACCGTATTATTGATCGTTATTTTAGTCGTGGCCGGTGTGTTTGCACTGCTGTATTTTTTGGGAAATAAGGCGCAGAAGAAGCAGGCGCAACAGCAGGAGATGATGGATGCGATGGCTCAGACCGTCAGCATGCTGATTATCGACAAAAAGAAGATGAAGATTCAGGACGCAGGACTGCCGAAGCAGGTTGCTGAGAGCACGCCGAAGTATATGCGTTTTGCGAAGATGCCCGTGGTGAAGGCGAAGGTTGGTCCCAGAGTGATGACCCTTCTGTGTGATCCCCAGGTGTATGAGCTCCTTCCCGTGAAGCAAGAGGCGAAGGTGGTTGTCAGTGGTATCTATATCACGAAGATTAAGAGTGTTCGCGGTGGTCAAGTTCCTCAGCCGAAGAAAAGGAAGTTCCTTGATCGCTTTAAGAAGAGTAAGAAAGTGGATGAGCCTGCAAAGGGCAAGAAGAAAAATTAAGAATTTTTTGATTGCGCACGAAGCCTTCGGCAAGGTATAATTTTTCCGAGGGCTTTTTCTTTTTGTGATCAGGGGAATCAAGTTCCTTTATATTTTCAGAATAAGGAGGTAAGGGAATGAGACAGTATGATGCGGAATTGAGAGAGTTGGAGGCGATGGCATCTTCGGTGGAGAGGCTGGGCACTCGATTGAACCGTATGTTGGAACAGCAAAGACAGCTACAGCGGCGGGAGGCTGAACTGGGCGCGATTCGTGCGGTCGAACAGGATGATGTGGATAAATTAAAGATGCGAAGCCTCGCTCGTTTTTTTCTGCTGATCAGTGGGAAATTAGATGAGAAGATCGACCAAGAACAGAGGGAAGCCTATGAGGCTACGGTGAAATATGATGCGGTGCTCGCGGAAATTCGTGCGTTGGAGTCGGAGATTGGTGATCTAAGACGGGAAATCCGACAGGCAGAAGAGGCCAAGGCCCGTTACGACCTCGTCCTGGAGGAGAAACGGGAGGCAATCAGGGCATCAGGCAGTGCAGTGGCGCAAGAGATGCTGGAGATTGAAGAGCGCTTGGCCGTACTTGCAGAACAGAAGCGGGAAATCAATGAGGCGCTAAATGCGGGAACAATTGCCATGGGGCTGGTGGAAGATATTCGGGAAAAGCTGAGCAGTGCAAAAAACTGGAGCACCTGGGATTTGATGGGCGGTGGTTTGATCGCGGAAGTAGAGAAACATGTTCAGTTGGATCAGGCACAGCAGATGGTAGAGAATCTCCAGATTCAGTTGGAACGGTTTCGGAACGAACTGGCAGACGTGGCCATTGACGGATGCAAGATGCAGGTGAATATTCAGGGAGGCCTTCGGTTCGCAGACGTTTTCTTTGATGGATTGTTTGTAAACTGGGCGGTACACAATCGGATTGACGGATCCGGTGAACAAGTGCGGCTGGTTGGCCGACAAGTTGAGAAAGCGTGCGCACAACTGAAAGAGATGAAGAAGAGCACAGAGCAGGAATTGGTGCGATTGGAGACGAGACGCGAACAGCTGATTCGCCGAGAGTAGTAATGGAAGATATATGCAGGAGAAAGGCTGACAGGAGGGCTTTTCGAACTGACGGAGGAAATTTAGATGGAGTGGAGTATAGTGTTTGTGATGAACAGCGTGCTGCTGGGGGTAGGTCTGGCAATGGATGCGTTTTCTGTTGCACTGGCGAATGGCCTTCATGAGCCGGAGATGCGAATGGGAAAGATGTGCGGAGTGGCCGGCCTGTTCGGGATGTTTCAGGGATTGATGCCGATGATCGGCTGGATTTGCATTCATACG
>JAFQDI010000144.1 GCA_017416055.1 Lachnospiraceae bacterium | reverse complement strand
GCCCTCACATTTCTTTGATTTATAAATCCGCAGTCAGCTCTGCGCCGGGGCGACCGTGCAGTTATATGCCGGCACGGTAGGCGTTATTTTGTATGAAAAAAGCACTGTGCAGTTAACTGCACAATGCTTCTCATAACCGTATTGAATTGTAGTAAAGATTTGCCTAGCACAATGAAATCATTCTTCGGGATACCGTCCACACTTTCGGCAGATCTTTTGGGCTTCATCCCAATTAGAAACCTTGTCACTTTCAAGTAGAATGTCGTCAGTGGCGATATTGCAAAGTTCCCAACAATAACCCCAATCTATTTCTCTGTGCAATAACGGGCACTGCACCTTTTCACTGTTTTCCGACATATTTCATCACCTCATCATACAGAAGTTTCCCCTGTTCATCCAGCGTTCCTGCCGTTCCAATTTCTCCAATGTCGTTTAGAACCACCATACCACCATTGGAGTAATAAACGTATTGTGTACCAAGTCGCTGTTTTAAGGCAAAATCAGCACCATCAACAATCCCCTGAGCCCATGCTTGCGTAATGTCTCTCTCCGCAAATCGGAGTTTAGCATGGTCATTAAGAGTCTTGACCCGGTTTCCGTGCGGCGGCGCCACGATCGTTCCTGTCGCCTTAATCCCACCATCACTACGAAGCTGTTGTATCGCTTTGTTTGCTTCGTAAAAATTGTGTCCGCTTTCGGGATTTTCGCCTTTGTATATGTAGTATCCAACAAGATCTGCATACTGCTTCGAATCATTGTATTTGATTTGTTGGAACTCCGCAAATTTCTTCGGTGCATCCGCTCCCAAACGGGATTTATACGCATTGAACTGCGACTTATCCGCACTTCTATTGTACGCCATGCGCCGCAGCTTGTCAATGGTGCCTGCCCCGTGCTTGGCACTTCAAGCACTTTGTATTTCAACCAAAAAGGGCGTGACAGCGCCTCTTTTTTCATTTGATCCCTTTTTGATTTTACTCCGCAATAACTCCGCAACGATTATATAGTTTACTGCTTTTTAGTGCCTGTTAAGATTTTTTCGAAAGAGTAATAAAAAACCGTGCCAGATGGCTTAAAGCCTTGATCTAGCACGGTTTTTTGCTTTGGTGGGGGAAGGTGGTCACTGTACAGTGCGGCAGTTTCTTCTCGTCTTTTGGCATCGGTGCAATCCGGCAGAACGGTGCAATCCCACGCCCTAAAAACGAGCCACCGGCACGTTTTCTTCACGGGCTTTCGAATCCTCCTTCCCTGCTCGATAAAACAAAAAGACCGACCATCAAGGTCAGTCTCTTTTATTTGGTGGGGGAAGGTGGATTCGAACCACCGAAGTCAGAGACAACAGATTTACAGTCTGCCCCCTTTGGCCGCTCGGGAATTCCCCCACGTCAAACGCAAGACCAACTATACCACGGGTTTTGCTGATTGTCAAGTCCTCATTTCGGTTTTTTCCAAAAAAACATCAACTTTTTAAAATATTCTCTTTGAAAATGCGACGGTTTCTGTTATACTACCCTTATGACGGTGCCGTCACGCGGACGGCGGAGAGGATGTGACAGGAATGTGCGGCTTTTGCGGATTTACCGGTGAGCTCATCAACCGCGAGCAACTCCTGCGAACTATGGCAGATAAGATCACCCATCGGGGTCCCGACTCCGAGGGCATTTATATGGATGACACACTGGCAATGGCATTTCGCCGCCTGAGCATCATTGACTTGGAAGGCGGCCATCAGCCGATTGAAAACGAAGATGGCACCAAGGTGCTGATGTTCAACGGCGAGATCTATAACTACCGTGATCTGCGTGAAGAACTCCTCGCTGCCGGTCATCGGTTTACCACCGAATCGGACAGCGAAGTACTGCTTCACGGCTTTGAGGAGTGGGATGCCGGTCTGCTCGACCGTCTGCGCGGTATGTTCGCCTTTGCTATTTGGGACAAGCTCTCCCGCTCCCTGTTCCTCGCGCGTGACTTTTTCGGTATCAAACCGATGCACTACGCCCTGCTCCCCGACGGCCGCTTGGTATTCGGCTCGGAGATCAAGAGCCTGCTCGAGCACCCCGATGTGCCTCGTGAGTTTAACGAGGCAGCACTGGACAACTACCTCTCCTACCAATATTCCCTGCCGCGTGAAACCTTTTTCAAGGGCATCTACTGTCTCCAGCCGGGACACTATCTGCGATATCAGGATGGCAAGGTCGAGGAGACCCGTTATTGGGAAGCCATTTTCAAACCGGATGAAAGCATGACACTGGAGCAGGCTGTCGATCAGATCGACGAGGTATTTACCAACTCAGTGGAGGCTCACCGCATCAGCGATGTCGAAGTCGGTTGCTTCCTGTCCGGCGGCGTAGATTCCTGCTTCGTTGCCTCCTACTTCGGTGGCCAAAAAGCGTTCACAGTGGGTTTCGATAACGGTCAGCATTACAACGAAACCTCCTTTGCCGCCGATCTCGCCAAAGAGGTTGGTATCGAGCATCATCGTCACCTTATCACGCCCGAAGAATACTGGGCATCACTCCCGAATGTACAGTATATGCTGGATCAGCCTCTTGCCGATCCCGCGTGCGTAGCGTTGTACTTTGTTTCCAAGCTCGCCGCGCAGCACGTCAAGGTTGTGCTTTCCGG
>JAFQDI010000143.1 GCA_017416055.1 Lachnospiraceae bacterium | reverse complement strand
TTGGATCCATGGTGGTGTTTGAGGATGGAAAGCCCAGAAAAAGTGATTACCGCAAATTTCGGATTCGGACAGTGGTTGGACCGGACGATTATGCGTCGATGCTTGAGGTGCTGACCAGACGGTTTAAGCATGGTATTCGTGAGAGGGAGGAGATGCACCGCGAAGGAGCGGAGGCAGGTTGCAGTTCTTCAACCGAGGAATATGCCGGAAGCTTTGTGCGGTTTCCTGATTTGATCTTGATGGATGGCGGAAAGGGTCAGGTGACCATGGCGAAGCGTGCACTTTTGGAGTGTGGGGTTGAGATTCCGGTGTGCGGTATGGTGAAGGATGATTTTCACCGGACCAGAGCACTCTATTATGAGGGTGAGGAGTTGGAGATTGACACTCACAGTGAGGGCTTTAAGCTTATTACACGCATTCAGGACGAGGCTCACCGGTTTGCCATCACTTACCATCGTAACCTGCGCAGTAAGGACCAGATTCACTCCGTGTTAGACGATATTGAAGGAATTGGACCGGTGCGAAGAAAGGCACTGATGAGGACGTTTGGAGACGTGGAACGTATCCGCCGGGCAGGTGTTGAGGAACTCGCAGCGGTACCGGAGATGAACCGGAAGGCAGCGGAGAAAGTGGTTGCATTTTTTGACACATCACGGAAAGAAAATGAGGGATAAATTGAGTTCCCTATGGTACTATTTACAATAGAAACGTCTTAAAATCCTGAAAAATTGAACAATAGGACAGAAATCGCGGAAAGCCTTGTAATTCAAGGCTTTTTGTGTTAGAGTAGAAACGATTCATTATGGGAAAATATCCGAAGTGAATCAATACTAAATACTAATCATCAGATGATTCCGGAGGGATAAGCCGATGAACCGAGTGAGCATCACAAAATTGATCAATACACTGTCTTTGGTGAACCTGACTCCTGAGATCAACATGGATGACATTTGGCTGTATCAGCCTGAGATCAATCGTCCGGCGCTTCAGCTTGCCGGATTCATGGAGCATTTTGCGAACGAGCGTGTTCAGATTATCGGTTATGTTGAATACACATATACTATGGACCGCCTCACCAAAGAGGAACGTCTGAAGATTTATGAGTCGATCTTCCGCAAGGGGATTCCGGCCCTGATCTATTCCAGAGAGTTGAGACCGGAGGAGGAGATTCTTGCGCTGGCCGTTCGGTACAATGTACCGATCCTCGGAAGTAAGGCGAACACCTCCGATTTGATGGCGGAGATCATCCGCTGGCTGAGAGTGGAACTTGCGCCCCAGATCACGATTCACGGCGTTTTGGTCGATGTATACGGCACCGGTGTGCTGATCACCGGCGAGAGCGGCATCGGTAAAAGTGAGGCTGCCCTTGAGTTGATCAAGCGTGGACACCGTCTGGTTGCAGACGACGTAGTGGAGATGAAGAAGGTCAGTGATGTCACGCTGGTCGGCTCAGCTCCCGAGATGACCCGATACCTTATCGAGATTCGTGGTATCGGTATTGTTGATGTAAAGTCTCTATTCGGTGTCAGCAGTGTGCGGTTGACAAAGAGCGTGGATATGGTCATTAAACTGGAGGAGTGGGACAGAGAGAAAGAGTACGATCGTCTCGGTTTGGAAGACCAATATACCGAGTTTATGGGGATTAAGGTGGTTTGCTACAACCTGCCGATCCGTCCCGGTCGTAACCTTGCGGTGATCGTTGAGTCTGCAGCGGTAAATCACAGACAGAAGAGTCTCGGCTACAATGCGGCCAAGGAACTGTACCGCCGTGTACAGGAAAATCTGACAGCTCACAGGGATAGATGATAGATGGAGCGATTGATTGAACGATTGATGGCTGTCGCAGGTGCGGACGGGGTAAAGCGGGATGAGCCCATGAGCGCTCACACGTCCTTCCGGATCGGCGGATCAGCAGATGTTTTTATAGAACCTGACGGAGAGGAAGGTCTGTGCAAGGCCGTTGCACTCTGTCGGGAAGCCGGTGTTCCCTATGTGATCATCGGCAATGGAAGTAACCTTCTGGTCAGTGATGACGGGTTTCGCGGTGTGGTGATTTGTACACGGCGCGGGATGGAGAAGTTCACGATTGAAGGGAATGTCATCAGAGCAGAGGCGGGAGCGATCCTGGCCCGCGTGGCGAATGAAGCCATGAAAGCCGGACTTGCCGGACTGGAGTTTGCCTCCGGGATTCCGGGTTGTGTCGGAGGAGCTGTGGTGATGAATGCCGGAGCATACGGTGGAGAGATGAAGCAGGTGCTGACCCGCGTTCATGTGCTCATGCCCGACGGGGACCTTGTGTGGATTCCGGTGGAGGAGATGGAGCTTGGTTATCGGACCAGCTGCATCCCGGAGTGTCAGGGGATTGTGACTGCGGTGGAGATGCGTCTTGAGCCCGGAAAGTCGGCGGAAATCAAGGCACGCATGGACGAGATGAACCGCAGCAGGAGAGAAAAACAGCCACTGGAGTATCCCAGTGCCGGAAGTACATTTAAGCGCCCGGAGGGACACTTTGCAGGTAAGCTGATCCAGGATGCCGGCTTTGCGGGATATACCGTGGGCGGTGCTCAGGTTTCCGCAAAGCATTGCGGCTTTGTGATCAACCGTGGCGGTGCGACGGCGGCAGATGTTCTTGAACTGTGCAGACAGATCGAGGAACGTGTTCAGGAGCAGTTTGGCGTTTCATTGGAGATGGAGATCCGTACCCTTGGCATGTGAGTGATGGAGGTGTGAGATGTCCTTTTCATCGGATGTAAAATACGAACTCTCCAAGCATTTCGCGCACAAACCTCACTGCCATTTGGCTGAGGCGGCTGCCATTTTTGCTGCCTGCGGAGAGATTGAAGAGAGAGAAGGTGTGCTGACGGCGATCTTACGGATCGAGAATCCGTCGGTGGCACAGAAATATGGCTTTTTGTTGAAACGAGCGTTTGACGTTATTCCGGACGGGTCCGTAGGAAAGGTGCCGGGAAACCGAAGACGAAGCTCCTATGTGGTGTCCGTGACCGGTGAGGATGCGATTAAGGTGCTGACCGGATTTATGATCTTGGACAGTAAGGGAGAGATTCACTTCGGTGACGGGATGTGTGATCCGGCGGTGTTCAGACGTCCCTGTTGCAAACGTGCGTTTATCCGTGGTGCGTTTCTCGCATCCGGATCGATCAGCAATCCGGAAAAAGCCTATCATTATGAATTAGTGTGCCAGACACGTGAACGTGCGGATCAGCTGAGAGAGTTGATGTTGATTGAATTTGACATTGACGCGAAGGTGGTTTGCCGAAAGAAGCATCACGTGGTCTACATAAAAGAGGGAAGCCAGTTGGTTGATCTGCTCAACGTTATGGAAGCACACAACGCGCTGATGGAACTGGAGAATGTGCGTATTATCCGAGAGATCAGCGGAACGGTCAATCGCAAGGTAAACTGCGAGACGGCCAATATCAACAAAACGGTATCAGCTGCTGTACAGCAGATCAATGATATAGTATTCTTACGTGACCGAGTGGGATTCGATCAACTCCCGGAGGGAGTGGCAGCGGTGGCGCAGGCAAGACTTGCGAAACCGGAGGCCAGTCTGAAGGAGCTGGGAGATTCGCTGGATCCACCCATTGGAAAATCGGGTGTCAATCATCGGCTGCGCAAAATAAAGGAAATCGCGAACAGTTTCCGAGGAGACGAGGAGGAAAAAGGATGACAGTCAAGACTATTACCACGAAGGCACAGTTTGAAAGCGATCAGAGCCCTGTAGCGATGCTTGTGCAAGTGGCGAGCCACTATCAGAGTTCCATCCATCTGAAGCAAGGCAGCAAGAGCATCAATGCGAAGAGCATCATGGGTATGATGACTATGAACTTTGAGGGCAATGAAGTGATTACCATTGAGGCTGACGGTAAGGATGAGGAACAGGCAGTTGAGGGAATTGCAGCTCACTTAACCGGCAATTAATTTGTTGGAAGATTAGTAAAAGCAAGGGGAAAACGAGAAAAAGCTGTCGCGAAAAGCGGCAGCTTTTTCTATGGGCTGAATGGAATATTTGACGTTCGGCTTTATGACATGCAAATACTTTTCAGAAATACAGAGTTTTTTGTAGATGAAAAGAAAAAAATATGCTACAATGATATATTAAGAAAGAATGTCGTTGCCGCAGAATGCGGATTTTCGGTGAGAGGAGGCTTTCCATGGCATTTACCCATCTTCATGTGCATACGGAATACAGCCTGCTGGACGGTTCCAGCAAGATCAAGGAGATCACTGCCAGAGCGGGGGAACTGGGCATGGATAGCCTGGCCATCACGGATCACGGCGTTATGTACGGAGTCATTGACTTTTATCGCGCTGCCCATGCGGCAGGAATCAAGCCGATCATCGGCTGTGAGGTCTATGTGACCAGCGGATCCCGATTCCAGAAGGAGGCGGGAAAGCAGGATGAGGACAGATATTACCATCTGGTTCTGCTCGCGGAGAATAATACCGGTTACGACAATCTGATGAAGATTGTGTCAAAGGGATTTGTGGATGGCTTTTATTATCGTCCCCGGGTGGATTATGAGGTGCTGGAAACTTACCACGAGGGGATCATCGCCCTGAGTGCCTGCCTCGCCGGCGAGGTTCAGCGCTATTTGCAGAGAAACATGTACGAAGAGGCGGTGAAGTCTGCTCTTCATTATCAGGATATATTCGGAAAAGGAAATTTCTTCCTGGAGCTTCAGGATCACGGAATCCCGGAACAGCGCATGGTGAACACTCAGTTGATGCGCATGAGTGAGGAGACAGGAATCGAACTGGTGGCAACCAACGATGTTCATTACACTTACGCAAAAGACGCAACACCCCACGATATTTTGCTCTGCATCCAGACCGGAAAGAAGGTCAGCGACGAGAACCGCATGCGCTACGAGGGCGGACAGTATTACTGTAAGTCCGAGGAGGAGATGCGTGCACTGTTTGCCTTTGCACCTCAGGCGATCGAAAACACGCACAAGATTGCAGAGCGCTGCAATGTGGATTTCGAGTTCCACGTGACGAAATTGCCTCACTATGACGTGCCTGACGGGAAGACAGCCTGGGAATATCTGAACGAGCTGTGTCTGGCCGGACTGAAGCGGAGATATCCGAATGATGACGGTACACTGAAGGCGAGGATGGACTATGAACTTTCGGTTATCCGCGACATGGGATATGTGGATTACTTCCTCATCGTGTGGGATTTTATTAATTTTGCGAAGCGAAACAAGATCATGGTCGGCCCCGGACGTGGTTCTGCGGCGGGCAGTATTGTTTCCTATGCGCTGGAAATCACGAACATCGACCCGATCAAATACGACCTCTTGTTTGAGCGTTTCTTAAATCCGGAGCGCGTGTCCATGCCCGATATTGACGTAGATTTCTGCTATGAGCGACGCCAGGAGGTGATCGATTACGTGGTGGAAAAGTACGGAAAAGACTGTGTGGTTCAGATCGTTACCTTCGGTACGATGGCAGCCCGCGGGGTGATCCGCGATGTGGGACGTGTGCTGGATCTGCCCTACGCACTGTGCGATCAGGTGGCAAAGATGATTCCCATGGAGCTTGGAATTACCATCGACAAGGCGCTGAAGATGAATCCGGAGCTTCGCAAAAATTATGAAGAGAATGAGCAGATTAAGAACCTGATTGATATGTCGAAGCGCCTGGAGGGGTTGCCGAGACACACCTCTATGCATGCGGCGGGCGTGGTGATCTGTCAGAAACCGGCAGAGGAGTATGTTCCCCTGTCCCGCTCCGCCGACGGTACCATCACTACCCAGTTTACGATGACAACACTGGAAGAACTCGGTCTTTTGAAAATGGATTTCCTGGGTCTTCGCACCTTAACCGTGATTCAGGATGCCGTGAAGATGATTGAAAAGAGCCACGGCGTGAAGATCGACATTGACCACATTGATTTTGATGATAAAAAAGTATTGGAGTCCATCAGCACCGGTAAAAATGACGGAGTATTTCAGTTGGAAAGCTCCGGCATGAAGAGCTTTATGAAGGAACTGAAGCCTAACAGTATGGAAGATATCATTGCCGGTATCTCGCTGTACCGTCCCGGACCCATGGACTTCATTCCCCAGTATATCAAAGGAAAAACGAACCCGGAACGGATCACTTATCACTGTCCTCAGCTGGAACCGATCTTAAAGCCGACCTA
>JAFQDI010000142.1 GCA_017416055.1 Lachnospiraceae bacterium | reverse complement strand
GTATTCAGTCGACGGAAACGACGATTACTTCGTCTCTTCCTCTGTCTCATCTGCAGCAGTTGTGCCCTCTACTGCCTCGGTGCTCTCCTCTACTGCCTCAGTGCTCTCCTCAGCAGCATCGGTCGTCTTGTCTGCGCCGGTGGTGGACTCAGTCGCAGGCTTGGTATAAATCGGCTCAGATACCGGCAGATTATCGATCATCTTGTAGTCGGGATCAAAAGAAATCGCATCCTCCCATTCCTTGTAAACCTTTGCAAAGTGATCCGCAATTCTCTTCTCTGCGATCTTACCCTTGTTTTCCTCGGTTGCCTTCTCATTGTAATCGCTATCGCGAACAACAAGATAATATGCTCCGGACGTGCCGTATGCTACACAACCTGCCTCGCCAACTTTCAGCTTTTCTGCTGTTTTGCCGTAAGTCTTCTCATTTTCTCCGTCTGCCATCGTAGCCGCAGTGGATTTCAAACCATCCTTGTAGTCCTTGAGCACATCTTCCAGTTTCTCACCGCCGTTAACGCGCTCAACAATCTTCTTCGCTACGGTCTCAGGGGTCGCATCCTTCTCAAGATCCTTGATCTTCGCCAGATTATCCTTTGAAATATAGATGTAAGATACGTCGTATTTCAGCGCCTCTTCTTTGGTCACCTCAGTGTCTACGTCCGCAATAGATGCCTCATACATCTTGTTTGCCAGCGCATTACGACGAAGGATCTCAACCAGACGTGCCTCGGACAGGTTGATCAGTTCAAGCAGATCTTCCTCGGAATTTGCCAGGAAATCCTTTGCAGCCTGTGCAACCTTTGCTTCCTCATCAGCAGTCAGAGTAATCTTCTCCTTTGCGGCCTGATCACACAACACATAAACCTGACGCAGCTCAGACACGCTCTGGAACAACAACTCCTCTTTCAGCGTGTAGATGATAATATCGTAGAAGTTGATCTCCTGATCCCACGTTTTTACACCGTTATCCGTCAGATAATTGTCCTTTTCCATCTCATACTGGTTTGTTCTCACATAATAGTTCAACTCATCCAGATAAATGCTCTGTCCGCCCAGTTTGATTACTTCGGTGGTACCATACTCAGAAGTCTTTACCTTGCTTCCGCAGCCCACCAGGGTCACTACCATTAATACAGCAAGAATAAGTGCTGCAATACGTTTCTTCATGTTTCATTTCCTCCAATTGCATTTCATGTGACACTCTGCCTATTATAGTACGTTTCTCGATTTCAGGCAACTGTTTTCCGAGAAAAATTTATGATTTAATTCTGAATTTTTTCGTTTTGGAGACTTTTCACTTCCTCAATCAGCTTTTTCGTGGCCATGAGCATGGTCTGCACATCGACCATCCTGCCTTTTTTGTCAGTATAGAGGAAATAAGGCTTCTCTCCGGCAACCAAACGAAGAGTTCCCTGATACTGTCTGATCAACTCCGGGATTCTTACGGTGTCGATCGGTGTCCTGGGATTCATGGTCAGCCGGACTTCGGCACGGTTCGCCCGCACCTCCAGTACGCCCGCATCGTGCCCCATCGCTTTGAGCAGTGCCGCCCACAAAAGGTTCTCCACCGGCTTCGGCATATCTCCAAAACGGTCCACCAGTTCATCCTGCATATCCTCAAATTCTTCCTGCGTTTCAATATGAGAGATTCGCTTATAGACATCCAGTTTCTGAGCCTCGTTTCGGATATAAGACAACGGAATGTACGCATCCATGTCCATCTCCACCGAAGTGTCGAACTGCTCCGTGACCGGTTCGCCCTTCAACCGGCGCACTGCCTCGTTCAGCATCTTACAATAGAGCTCATAACCCACAGCCTCCATGTGTCCACTCTGTTCTGCACCCAACACATTTCCGGCACCGCGGATCTCCAGATCACGCATCGCAATCCGGACACCGCTTCCCAGCTCCGTGAACTCACGGATCGCCGCCAGACGTTTCTCCGCCTCTTCTTTCAGAAGATGATTCTTTTTGTACAGCATGAACGCATACGCATTCCGGCTGGAGCGTCCCACACGCCCGCGAAGCTGATAAAGCTGAGACAGTCCAAAGTTTTCCGCCTCATGAATGATAATCGTATTCACGTTCGGAATATCCAGACCTGTCTCGATGATCGTAGTGGATACCAGCACATCGATTTCACCGTTGATGAAATCCACCATGATGCCTTCCAATTCCCGCTCTTTCATCTGTCCGTGAGCATAGACCACGGTTGCATTCGGCACCAGCTGCGCGATTCGATCGGTGACTTCGGCAATGGAACTCACCTTGTTATACACATAAAACACCTGACCGCCGCGCATCATCTCCCTCTCGATGGCCTCGCGGACCATCTCCTCGTTGTATTCCATCACGTAGGTCTGGATCGCCACACGGTCGATCGGCGGTTCCTGCAAAATGCTCATGTCGCGGATTCCTACCAGGCTCATGTGAAGCGTACGCGGAATGGGCGTCGCAGTCAGCGTGATTACATCGATATTCTGCTTTAACTGCTTAATCTTTTCCTTGTGAGATACGCCGAAGCGCTGTTCTTCGTCGATGATCAGCAAGCCCAGATCCTTGAACTTCACATCTGCAGACAGAACACGGTGTGTACTGATCACAATATCTACAATACCTTTTCGCAGATCCTCCAGTGTCTTCCGCTGCTCGGCAGCACTTCTAAACCGGGAAAGCAGATCTACGCGCACCGGGAAATTCATCATGCGCTGGGTAAATGTGTTGTAATGCTGCTGTGCCAGAATCGTCGTCGGCACCAGATAAACAACCTGCCGACTTTCCTGAACTGCTTTAAACGCCACACGAAGTGCAAT
>JAFQDI010000141.1 GCA_017416055.1 Lachnospiraceae bacterium | reverse complement strand
GAATACCTCATCATCGTCACTGTCATAGTTGATCATGCCCACTTTATCGCTCATACCGTATTTGATTACCATCGCACGGGCAGTCTTTGTCGCGTCCTTAATATCCTGGGATGCTCCGGTCGTGATATCGCCAAAGGCGATATCCTCCGCAATCCGTCCACCCAAAGACACCATAATGTTCTGAAGCATCTGGCTCTTCGTCGGACAAACATTATCCTTCTCAGGCAAAGGCATCGTATATCCCGCTGCGCTGATGCCCGTAGGAATAATGGAAACGGTATGCACCGGCCCCACATTCGGCAGAACATGGAACAGAATCGCATGACCTGCCTCATGGAATGCTGTATTTCTTCTTTCTTCTTCGGGAATCACCCTGCTGCGTTTCTCCGTACCGATACCCACCTTAATGAAAGATTTATTCACGTCATCCTGGCGAATAAACTGGCGATTATCCTTTGCTGCTGCAATCGCAGCCTCATTCATCAGGTTTTCCAGGTCTGCACCTGCAAATCCGGCTGTCGTCCGCGCGATCTGGTGCAAGTCAATATCATCGCCCAGCGGCTTGTTTTTACTGTGAACGCGAAGGATCTCCTCTCGTCCCCTCACGTCAGGACGTCCCACCGTAATCTTTCGGTCAAAACGGCCGGGTCTTAAGATCGCAGGGTCCAGGATATCCGCACGGTTGGTCGCAGCCATCACGATAATTCCCTCGTTCACGCCAAAACCATCCATCTCAACCAGCAACTGGTTCAGGGTCTGCTCACGCTCATCGTGGCCACCACCCATACCGGTTCCTCTGCGTCTGGCAACCGCATCGATCTCATCGATAAAAATAATACAGGGAGCGTTTCGCTTTCCCTCATCAAACAAATCTCTCACACGGGATGCGCCGACACCGACAAACATCTCCACAAAGTCAGAGCCGGAAATACTGAAAAACGGTACCTTTGCCTCACCGGCCACAGCCTTCGCCAGCAGTGTCTTACCGGTTCCGGGAGGGCCAACCAGCAATACACCCTTGGGGATACGCGCGCCCACCTTCACATACTTCTCCGGGTACTTCAGAAAATCAACAATCTCCTCCAGATCTTCCTTCTCCTCACGAAGTCCCGCCACACTTCCGAAATTGATTCCGGCGAGTCCTTTGATCATCTTTGCACGGCTCTTTCCGAAATTCATCATTTTGGAATTGTTCCCGCCGTTTGCTCCCGCCATCATGCGGTTCATCATCATCATGACCAAAAACGACACGATCAACATGCCGACCAGGATTGGCAACACGATCGACAGAAACGTGTTCTCCTCCGGCACACTGCGCTCAGAGACGATAACATCTGCCGCCAAAAGCTCCTGTCTCGCCTCAGCCACATTGTCCGTATACAGAAAATATTTTGCTCCGCTGTTCAGCAGTATCCGTATCTCGCCGGTAGGTGTCTCCTTGTTTGGGATGAGCAAGGCTTCCTTGATGCTTCCGGCTGCCAGCAACTGCTGATACTCGTTATGTGTGATGCTGTTGTCATCGCGGGTCAGAGTAGTCACCCAAACCACCGCCCAGATAACCAGCAATATTAGGATAACATATAATCCTGACCCTGTTCTACGCTGTTTTTCCAATCTGTATATCCTCCTTGAATCCCGAAAGGGAATCCGATTCTTTTTATTACTCTCCGTCAGACTCCACCACTCCGATGAAGGGCAGATTTCTGTACTTCTGGTCGTAATCCAAACCATAACCAACCACAAACTCATCGGGAATCCGGAAACCGACATACTTTACTTGCACATCATGCTTCACACGGCGTGAAGGCTTATCCAAAATCGTCGCCACTTCGATGGATGCAGGATTTCTCAGACGAAGCATCGGCAACAGAGCACTCAAGGTATGACCGGAGTCGATAATATCCTCCACGATCAATACGTGCTTGCCCTCAATCGGATGATCCAAATCCTTCTTGATCTTCACTGCACCGCTGCTCTCCGTTCCGCTTCCGTAGCTGGAAACGGTCATAAAGTCAAGGCGCACATCCATATCCAGCATCTTTGCCAGATCGCAGGCAAAAAATACACTTCCCTTCAAAATACACACAAGCTGAAGTGTCTCTCCCTCATAATCCTTCTGAACCTGATCTGCAATCTCGCGAATACGAGTCGCCAACTCTTCTGCACTAATCATTACTTTGATTCTCTCTGCCATCTTAAGTCTCCTGTTCTTTTGCTCCGGTCATCGGTTTTACCGTGACCAACAATATTCTCCGGGTCTCATCGGTCACGCGATGGCGTTCACTCGCCCGGTGTCCTACAATCCAAAGCACCTCATTGCCGCCAAACAAAATCGGAATCTGATCCCTCTGTTGCGCCGGAATCCGTACATTGATCATATATTCTTTCAGTGACTGCGTTCTTCCGTCCGCAAACACGGCGATGCGATCGCCGGTCTGTCTGGTCCGTAAATGCAAATCACCTTTTATTTTATCATAATCAAAGCATTTCGTATACTGGTCAAATTGAATTTTTTCAAAAAAATCCCTGGAAATTTCCTGCCATTCCACCCGGAATCCACTTTTTTGTACTTGCTCTGTCTTACCCTCAGCGATAAACACCAGATCCTCATAATCGCGACGCACCTTTCTCCCCCCGGGAAGGCAAACCACTTTTCCCACGCTCCCAAAAGTCAGGCCTTTCACCGCCTCAATATGTTCCCTGCCTATATCTTTCAGCCCACCGATCTCCGAGATTCTCCGACGGATCAGATAACTCTGCAGGGCAGCTCCGGTTTCACCGAATTTTCGAAGATTCAATCGGTGCTCTTCCTCGCCATGAAGCCACCTATCGACCATCTCTTCCATATACGTATCAATCTCCTGTAACATCGTCGCTGCGGTGTTCAGATGATTTACTGTCTCCGGATTCAATTCCCGTTCGAGGTATGGAATCAGTTCTCCTCGAATCCGGTTCCGGCTGTAGCGGACATCTCCGTTGGTAGAATCAATTCTCCATGATATCCCGCGCTCTAACAGTGCCTCCTCAATCTCTGCCCGGCGCACGTTCAACAGTGGCCGCACGATATCTCCCTGTACCGGCGCGATCCCACACAAGCCTTTAATGCCGCTGCCGCGCACCAAATTGAACAGTATCGTCTCCGCACTGTCATCTTTGTGATGGGCCACGGCCAGTTTGTCCGCAAAAATCCGCTCTTTCTCCCGGGCAAAGCAGGCATATCTCGCCTTTCTGCCGGCCTCCTCAAGGGTCAACTTCTCCTTTGCCGCCAGTGCGGGCACATCCACATACTCCACATGACAGGGAACCCGAAGCCTCTCGCACATCTTTTGCACAAACTCCGCGTCCTCATCCGCCTCGTCACCGCGAATGCCGTGATGCACATGGACCGCGGATAACCTGATCCATCCTTCATCTCTCAGCTCAGCGAGTACATAGAGCAAAAAGACGGAATCCGCGCCGCCGGATACGCCAATGACCACGCGGTCACCTTCGCTCAAAAGGCCGGATTCCCGAATATGCAGTTTTATCTGTCCGAATCGATCTGCTTGCCTCATCGTATACGCACCTTATCTGTGTGAAATATATTCTTATTTTACATGGAAGAAAGAAGACTGGCAAGCACTATTTTTTCCAGATTCCGGCCGCCAACACAGTCATATCGTCTAATCGGCTCCCGCCCATCTCGCAGGCAAACCCTAATATCTGTCTCGCGACCTCTTTGGGATTTTCCGATGTTGTCCCTGCGACGAGATACTGCAGCAATTCCTCACGGTTTCCGGACTCAAATGCATCTAACACCCCGTCTGTCACCATCACGATCATGTCCCCGTGCTCCAGCTGTTTCGTCTCCGTCATAGGATACGCCTCCGTCAAGACCCCTGCAGGAAGCGCCTCCCCGCTGATCAGTTCCACGGTTCCGTTCCGCCGCAGACAAGTGGTTACCGCTCCAAGTTTTGTAAAGCAGCACTCACCGGTATAGAGATCCACCGTGGCCAGATCCAGTGTCACGGGTCGCCTGTTTCCCTTCTGAATTAGAATCGCATTGATCAGTCGCGCCACCGCATTCTCACCGTACCCTGCTTCCAACAGTTTTTCTGCCAGTTCCATAACTGCCTCACTGTCTTTTGCTGCCAATTCTCCCGTTCCCATTCCGTCAGAAAGCCCAAACACAGCCTTCCCTTCCGACAGCTTCATGCAGGAAAAATTGTCTCCTGAAGCGGAAGATTCCT
This sequence comes from Lachnospiraceae bacterium, assembly GCA_017416055.1. The sequence goes on along the minus strand of JAFQDI010000141.1, from coordinate 8,783 downwards.
CTTTGACCTCCCTCGCCACCTCATAAAGCATGTGAAACTCAGTCTCTTCCCGAAAACAGATCTGAATCGGGTCTTTCCCGATCACTGCCCTTGCCCCCTGATCCGGCTTTACTGTTTTTCCCAGTTCCTGATTCAAGATCACTGTCAGTTCCTTTGTTGGGATGCAGCGACTTCGCATGGTATGAACGGTCATGTCAATGGACATCCGTCCATTTCCGCTCTGTTTGATTCGAAGCCTGTCCAATGCAAGCTTTTTCTCCTTCATTCGTTCGCCAAGGCGAGCTTTCCACTGTCCGGTCGCATCTTCCATCTCCTGATACTCACAGAGCAACGCACCGATCAACCTTGCAGTCTCCTCCATTCCCACTGAGGCCGCCTGTTTCTCCTCCAGATAACCCGCATACCAGGTCACCGCCTGTATATACGACTCCCCCGGCTCCCAGGCATTTTCCGGAAGTTCCTGATAATGATCCGCCAACAAGTGAAGCGCCTCACCGATGGATTCCAGTTTCTCCACCGCGATTGCCTCCTCCTCCGGCAACCGGCCTGATGGTTTGAGCCGTTCAACCCGAAGCTTTCCGCTCCTCCAACTGTACCGGGCCACCGCCATCAACAGTCCTGCCACCAATAACATGGTCAGCAAAACCATCTCACGCTCCTTCACCACATAAATGACAGCACAAAAAATCCCGGCGGCCGCACCGAGTGCGGCCCCCAGGCGTATTCCACCCAACACGATTGCCGCTGTTTTTACCAGCCATCCCTTCTGCTCTTTCATACCGTTACCTCCCGGCTACAGTATAAAAGATACATTCTGCAATCTCTGTCACAATATGGAAGTCTTATCAATTTTTTTATCGTTTGTCCCAGCCGCGACGCATGCGGTAACGCTTTGCCCTCGCGCGGCGACGGCGCTGGATCCGACGGGCCGTCACACGCTTTGGCTGGAAATAAATGATCAGGAACACAATGATCAGCACCGCCACCAGAACTGCCACCCCGATCAGAATCACCTGCCCCACCGTCAAAATGATCTCGCGTCTCGGTTCTTCGTCTTCCGTGGAGTCCGTCTCCGGCGGTTCTCCGATGTTTGGCTCTGAAAAATTCGCCTCATTCTTCACAAATTCCAGTGTTCCGCTTCCCACCACCATATCGTAGTAAGAATAAATGATGTTTGCAATCAGTCCGTCTTTCTGCTCTCCTGCTTCCAAATCATAATCCAATGTGCAGACCACATCGGACATCTCCGCCTCCTTCGGCAGTACGATGTAACTGTCATGGTTCTCCTCGATGGTAAAACCGGACTGATCAAACAGATCTGATCCGCCCAGGTAGTGATCGGAACCGGTCTCGCCGGAAATCAGTGAACCATCAATCTGACTCAGTTTAAAATTCTCAAATCCATAATCCATCAGTGCTGTGGTATCTACATAGTGATTCGGCTTACTGTCCTTCATCACCACCGCGATCAGCTTCATGCCATCGCGCTCACAGTAAGTGGCCAATGTGTTTCCCGACTGTTCCACCCATCCGGTTTTTCCACACACAAAGCCTTCGTATTCATATTCACTCCCCGGTTTCATGGAGTGCGACAAATGACAATAACATGTCCGCTTATAGTCCGCTGTCTCCTCGATGGTATAGCGGTAAGTCGTGCAGATCGACAGGTATGTAGGATTCTGAATCGCTGCGGCGAGAATCAGCGCCATATCATAGCAGGTCGTATAATGGTCAGGTGCAAATAAACCGCTGGGATTGGAGAAATGTGTGTTCAACGCTCCCAATTCCTTCGCTTTCCGGTTCATCAACTCAGCAAAACTCTCATTGGACCCCGCAATATACTCAGCCAAACCGTTGGCCGCATCGTTCGCCGACAGCAGCATCATACCGTACATACTTTCCTGAACAGAGAGTCTTTCGTTCGGTTCTATGCCGATATGCATGGCTCCGGACTCCATATTGGTCCTTACCGCATCCCATGAGTAAGTGACCATATCGCTCATGGTTCCTAATTCGGACACCAAAAGTCCGGTCATCACCTTCGTCATGCTGGCCGGATAGAGCTCCACCTCGGCGTTTTTCGCATAGATCACCGTTCCGGTGGTAACCTCCATGAGAACTGCCGCTCCCGCCGTCAGTTCGGGTGCCTCAGGCCACTGGCTGGGGAAAGAAAATCCGTGATCCACATGCTCCGTCACGATCTCCTCCACCGGGCTCTCAATCGTCTCCGTCGGAGCGGCCTTTGCCGTCCTCGGAGAGACAAAGGAACTTCCGCAAAGCATCACCGCCAGGAAAAGTGCCATCGCCTTCACCGCACCGCCGCCCACTCTCTTTTTACGCCTCTCAATCGCCAAAAGTGCTCCGCACCCCACTCCGATCACTGCCATAAATGCCGCAAAGATCAGCACGATACGCACTGCAATATCCATAAAAAACTCCTCCACCAACACATTGATCATCAAATCCGTGTTTGGATCAAACAACCATAAATCATTGTCAAAGAAAATCTCATGAAACACGGTAAAACAACGGGTAAAATCGATCATCGCGCAGACCGCAATCACCAAAATGACCGCAAAAAGAGCCCCCGTGACCCACAAAAACACCTTTGGCAGCACTTTCTTCAACGGTACTTTCAGTGCCGCCAGCAGTGCAATCGCCACCATCACGATCGCCACACAGATCCTTCTGATCTGAATACCGCCGATAAACAGAATTTGCACATCTTTCATATGTATCCGGTCCTGCTCATTGAAAAAGTCCATGGTCTGACCGCCGACGGTCGTCTCCACCGACAGTTCATCACGATTTCCGCGAAGATAGGCCATCATTTCCCTGGTCACATGCATCAGGTCGTCCATCTCCATATTCACGCGGTCCAAAACATCGTACTTCTCATATTCCTTCTCGAAAAAACCATAATCTCCGTAAGCGGCGATCTCCACCGACGAAATCAACAACACAACAATCAATGCGATCACGGCCAGTACCGCAACCGGATAGGTAAGCTTTCTCATCTGTAACACTCCTCATCCCATCTATCAAAATCAGCCGCCTTTCCCCGGCGGCGATCATATGCCTCCTCTATCATACACCATTCAAGCCATCTTGTCACAAAAAATTTCAGATAAATCTTTAAATTTTTTTCATGATTTGGTATACTGGGCTCAGTGTGCGGAAAATCATGCCAAAAGCTTAAGGTTTTCGTCCTTTGTCAAAGACCTTTCGGCAGGAATCTGCAGTCTTTTGATACGAACGAATTAAAGGAAGGAATCATATGCGACTGAGAAATGTACCCGGTTCAAAAGAACTGATCGAATCAAGCTCCTACTGCGTCAACGATCCGGCGCAGTATCGCGGAAATTGGAATACTTATTTTGAGCGGAAAGCCCCCATCCATGTGGAGATCGGCATGGGCAAGGGACAGTTTATCCGTCAGATGGCCCTGCTTCACCCGGAAATCAACTATCTGGGTGTGGAACTGTTCGCCAGTGTTTTAGTGCGCGCTGTCCAGAAGGTGGAGGAGGAAGAAATCCCCAACCTGCGTTTTTTGTGGGTAGATGCCGCCAATCTCCCCGAGATTTTTGCGCCCGGCGAGGTCGACCGCATTTACCTAAACTTCTCCGATCCCTGGCCGAAAGCCCGCCATGCGAAACGACGACTCACCTCCGTTCCGTTTTTGAACCGTTACCGTCAGTTTTTAGCTCCCGACGGTCAGTTGGAATTCAAAACAGACAATCAGGATCTTTTTGCTTTCTCTCTGGAGTCCGTTCCGGAGGCCGGCTGGAATCTGACTGCTCACACGTTTGATCTGCATCACGATGACGAAATGTGTACAGGTAATGTGATGACTGAGTATGAAGCGAAATTCTCCGGTCTCGGACAGCCGATCTGCAAACTGATTGCAACCCCTTGATGATACGAACCCTTTTTCTTGACCGGTGTCCATTCATGATACCAAATGTGATTGTCGCCACATAAGATAAAGAAAAGGGGTTCTTTTTCATGAACAGACACTCTCCATTATTTCGTAAACTCGACCGTATGGCCTGCGCTCACAGCGGTCTGAACTGCACCGCCCTCCGGATCAGCCGTTCTCTGGATGAAGCCTGTCGTGCACTTCCTCCGGGCAAATGCCACCGTACAGATCGCCTTGGATGTGACCATTGTACACTCAAAAATCACCATGAGCGCGATCATCGCCACAGAAATCGTTAAAATCTCTGTTGCCGTTTTTCATAAATCATGCTATGATGTGAATGTCAATAGTCCTTTTGACACCATACGATATTGAATTTACGTCCACAAAGGAGGAATTGATCATGGCACCTTTAACCGTCAGCGCCGACGAGGAAAAGCGCGTCAAAGGATTAGGTTTTTTGAGCAATAAAGGGACGGACAACTTTTCCGCCCGTGTGATCACCACAAATGGCAAAATTACTGCCGCACAGTGCCGATGCATCGCGGAAGCTGCTGAAAAGTTCGGCAACGGTACTGTCACCTTCACCAGCCGCATGACCGTAGAGGTTCAGGGTATCCCTTACGAAAAAATCGAGGACTTCCGCACCTATATCGCACAGGAAGGACTCACCACCGGTGGCACCGGTCCTTTGGTTCGCCCCATCGTCTCCTGCAAAGGAACCACCTGCGCTCATGGAAAAATTGATACCTTTGCGATCTCCGAAGAGATCCATCATCGTTTCTACGAAGGCTACCGCACCGTTAAGTTACCTCATAAATTTAAAATTGCAGTGGGTGGCTGCCCTCACAACTGTGTGAAGCCCGATTTGAACGACATCGGGCTCATCGGTCAGACCGTCCCGACGCTCGACGAGGAAAAATGTCGCGGCTGCAAAAAATGTGCCGTTGAAGCTGTCTGCCCTATGGGTGCCACTAAGGTTGTCAACGGGAAACTGCAGATTGACCGAGATCTTTGCATCAACTGTGGGCGCTGTGTACAAAAATGCCTGTTCAACGCGATGAGCGGTACCAACGGAATCAAAGTCACGCTCGGCGGACGCTGGGGCAAAAAGTGTGCACAGGGAAGCCCGATCAGCAAGATCTTCACCGACAAGGATGAGGCACTGAATGTGGTAGAAAAGGCCATCCTTCTGTTCCGTGAACAGGGCATTTCCGGCGAACGCTTCGCCGAGACCATTGAGCGTATCGGCTTTGAAACTGTGGAGGCACAGCTTCTGGCCGACGATCTCCTCGATAGAAGAGAACAGATTATTGCAAACAAATCATAATCAAATCAATTCATGCCCGTAAATCTTTCGCCAATCCGATTGATTTACGGGCATTTTGTTTGTTTTTTGGTCTGAACTTCTATATTTTCTCTATTATTTTAACAAAATTTTATTTTTAAGCAAAAAAGGGCTTGCATTTTGTCGGACAATACGCTATCATATACCTCGTTCTTAAAAAGTTCCGCTAGCTCAGCTGGTAGAGCACCTGACTCTTAATCAGGGTGTCCAGGGTTCGAGCCCCTGGCGGAGCACGCAGGGCACTGTTTTTGCAGACTTCGAGAGCTGTGGGGGCGGTGTTCTTTTTTGTTTTTTTAACTTGCGGAGCAGAAAAATATCACCCCAACCTCTTTATCTCCGCTAAAATCATTTTCAGCAGATCCTCCGTCGTCGGATTCTGTTCCCGCTCAATCCGTGCCTTTTCTGCCGCCTCGAACGCCGCCTTCTTTGCCGCCTCCTCGGCAATCTGCCTTTTCTGTGCGCGCCATGCCTCAATCGCCTCTTTATCGCGGATATTCGCTCCTGCCGCGCGCAGTTCATGTCGCTCTTTTCGGCTCAACGTGTTCTTTGCAATCATCTCTGCAAATTCTCTATGTTCTTCGCGAATCTTATTGATGACCTTAACGATACAAAACAACACAAACGCAATGATCACAAAATTGATCACAGCGGAAATCAACGCTCCCCAGTCAATATAGATCGACTGAGTCAGATCCAGATTCCCTTCACTGTCATATACCTTCGTGAGATATGTATGGATGTCCGACACAGAATTTCCACCCAGCAATTTCGCAATAATAAAATTGATCAACGGTTTGAGAATATTATTGCTGAGCCCGTTTACAATCGCTGTAAACGCACTGCCAATGATCACACCGACCGAAAGGTCGATCACATTACCGCGGTTCATAAATTTCTTAAATTCAGGGACGAAATTTTTCATCATGATGTTCGTTTCCTTTGCATGGATTTTGCCAAAAAGAGGCCTCTTATGGTTGCACTATATCACAAAGTCGGCGGAAGAACAATATCTCCGCCGACTTTATCTGCTATCCTAATCTCCCGGAATGATCACAATATCTCCCGGTTCAACTAACCCCAATACCTTTCGGGCGATCTCCTCAATGAACGATGTCGTCTTCATATATTCGCGGTACTCTTCCAGTTCTTCCATCGTCAGCGTGCCTTCCGCGATCTGCTGATTCAGTGAATTAATCCGCGCCTCATACGACTCCAACCGTTTCTGCAACTCTGTAGTCTGCACCGCCATCGCGTAAACCAAACCGACCGTGATCAGTGTGATTATCACGATCGCAAATTTATTCGGTCTGTATTTTTTTTTCTTTCTCACGCCCAAATCACTTCCGTTCTAATCAAATAAATTTCTGTTCAGTTACAAATCTAGTTTAATCTATTTTTTTTGCCGATGCAACCACTTTGTGATGTTTTTCAGACAAAATCTTACCAGTTTTTCCAAAATCAGACAAAGGTAACTACCGGCTACCGCCGCAGCAACCATATACCAGCGAACATTTCCATCATTTTCTTGAAGACACATCACCGCAAAGCAAACTGCCGCCAACAACCAGAACAGGATGTCCTCTATCCCGATCCATAGCCAGCCCCGCCTCAGAATTGCGCGTCCGAGCCTCAACAGATCATAGCCGAGTGTCAGGCAAATTCCCAGAGCAAAGGATGCTAACAGTATCCGCAGTTCTCCATAAATCGCATCCATATCAGCCAAACAACCGTGCAAACATCGATTCCCTGTTTTGCGCCTTGCCGGCAGAATAGATCAGACTGTCAACCTGTCCTTCCAGATCGACCTCGCCCTTTTCCACCGTCAGACGATTCACATGAAGGTCACTTCCCTTAATCGTCAGCAGTCCCTCCTCGGTCTCCAGCACAACTTCCTTCGCATCAAAGGAAATCACATCCCGCACTCCGGTAATACTTCCATGCTGTCTGCGTCCCAATATAATACGGTGATTTCCACCGGTGATCTGTCTCTCATCCATCGCTGTCCTCCTGTCTGCCGCAACTTCCTGTGCAGTATCCAGTTTATGAACAGCTCCGATCAAATATACCGAAACAATTCCTTTGCCTCGTCCTTTTTTGTCGTCTCCTGGACATCCAGAACCTCAATCGCCACCTCTCGATTTCCAAATCGGATGTCAATGCGATCACCGACCTTTACTTCCTGAGATGCCTTCGCCACTTTTCCGTTAATCATCACGCGGCCGGCATCACATGCCTCATTCGCCACTGTTCTTCTCTTGATTACACGGGATACTTTCAAATACTTATCTAAGCGCATACTTCCTCCAAAAAAGAGAACACCGCCGAGCGGGCAATGCCTGCTGTGGCGGCAATTTCTCTCATCATCACTCTTTACGCGTTAACTGCGTCCTTCAGTGCCTTACCTGCCTTGAACTTAGGGCTCTTGCTTGCTGCGATGGTAACGGTCTCGCCGCTTCTGGGGTTACGTCCCTCGCGCTCTGCTCTCTCGTTAACCTCAAACGTACCGAAGCCAACAACCTGAACCTTCTCTCCCTTAACCAACTCTGCGGTGATGGTATCTACCAATGCCTTAACAGCCTTCTCTGCATCTTTCTTGGAAATCTCTGCTTTCTCAGCTACTGCTGCAATCAACTCAGTCTTATTCATTATATCATTCCTCCGTGATTTTCGCTCTTTTTGAGCCACATACTATATATAATGGTTTGCCATCTGTTTGTCAAGAATTTTCCGTTTTTTTCCTTGCACAAATCAGCGTTTTTTCAGCGAAGTCCGGATTCACCGCTTACCCTTCCATCTGACGTCCCAGAAAACTTGCCGCGGTCAACGCAAGTTTCTGCTCCAAAACACCCATTTTCTGTTTTGCGTTTTTCTCCAACAAAACCACTGCACCGATTGCATCGCCTTCACTTAAAATGACTGTGGCCACCAACTGCTCCGCCGATGGATCGTCCTCCCGCAACACGGGAATAAACTCCCTGTCGCCTTTGGTACTGAGACGATTATCTCGGTTTGCAATCGCCTGCTCCAGTTCTCGGCTGATCGGCTTTCCCAAGGTCTCCTTCCACCCTGCGCCCGCTGCCGCAATCACCTGATCTCTGTCCGTGATCAGCACTCCTCTTCCGCTCACCTGCGCAAGCGCATCTGCATACTGCTTTGCATGCATTCCCATCTCCGCCATCGGCGAATATTTCTTTAGAATGATCTCGCCTTCACGGTCAGTGAATATCTCCATCGGGACACCCTCGTGTAGGCGTAACGTTCTTCTTATTTCCTTCGGTATGACGATTCGACCAAGATCGTCGATACGGCGTACTATTCCTGTTGCTTTCATATATAAATCTCCTCTTTTTACAATTTTAATGTGATATTAGTATCACACTTTTTGCAGAAATTATGAGTAGAATTTCCAATTGTTTTTAAATTTAAATAAACAAAAGGCACCTCAAACTAATTGAAGTACCTTCTGCTTGCTATTTATTTTCCTCCACCGTGTGAGCGTGTAGGTGCCGCCGACGG
>JAFQDI010000140.1 GCA_017416055.1 Lachnospiraceae bacterium | reverse complement strand
GGCAAGGCACCCGCAGAAGGAAAGCAGGTAATGCTTGGTATCACCAAGGCTTCGCTTGCTACCAATTCCTTCCTGTCCGCGGCATCCTTCCAGGAGACCACCAAGGTTCTGACCGAGGCGGCAATCAACGGACGTATCGATCCTTTGATCGGCCTGAAGGAGAACGTAATCATTGGTAAGCTGATTCCTGCCGGAACCGGTATTAAGGCTTATCAGAATGTAAACCTGAACACTGACGCAGAAGCCGCAAAGCATGCTGAGGAAGTAAAACGTCAGGAGGAAGAGGAAAAGCGCAGACGCGACGAGCAGACGCATGTGGATGTTCCCCTTCCCGAGCCTGAAGTCGAGGAGTATGCTGCAGATGAAGAACTCGGTGATGAGGCCGACTTCGATCTGGAGTATGACGTGGATGAGTCTGTGGAGGCATTTGCAGATCTGCTTGCAGGCGGGTTTGATGATTCTGAAGAAGAATAATTCATAATCAAGTGGATACCCGTTGGATGTGATCTGACGGGTATCACTATTAGGAGAGGTACTATGTGGATCGCTGAAAACTGGAAAGATTACGAAGTTATCGATTGTACCGACGGTGAAAAACTGGAGCGATGGGGGGACTACCTGCTGGTGAGACCAGACCCTCAGGTGATTTGGACGACACCGAAAAAGCACAAAGGATGGAAAAAAATGAATGGTCACTACCATCGCAGCACGAAAGGCGGCGGAGAGTGGGAGTTTTTCGATCTGCCCGAGCAGTGGAACATTTCCTATGGAAAGCTGACCTTTAATTTGAAGCCCTTCAGCTTCAAACATACCGGTCTATTTCCCGAGCAGGCGGCAAATTGGGATTGGTTCTCGAAATTGATCCGAGAGAGCGGACGTCCGGTCAAGGTTCTGAATTTGTTTGCCTACACCGGCGGAGCGACGCTGGCGGCAGCGGCAGCAGGTGCGAGCGTGACTCACGTGGACGCGTCCAAGGGTATAGTTGGCTGGGCGAAGGAAAATGCAGTTTCCAGCGGTCTGGGCGATGCACCGATCCGTTGGATTGTGGATGACTGCGTGAAGTTCGTGGAGCGTGAGATCCGCCGCGGAAATCGTTATGACGCGATCATCATGGATCCGCCCTCCTACGGCAGAGGACCAAAGGGCGAGATCTGGAAGATTGAGACCAGTATCTATCCGCTGATTCAGCTGTGCAGTCAGCTGATGTCGGACAACCCGCTGTTTTTCCTGATCAATTCCTATACCACCGGTTTGCAGCCGGCAGTGCTGAACTATATGATCTCCACCGCGATCTTGCCGAAGACCGGTGGGAAAGTGATGGCGGACGAGATCGGATTGCCGGTGTCCGGAAACGGGCTGGTATTGCCCTGCGGAGCGTCGGGAAGATTGGAAGTGAGTTGATATGACCAAACAGGAATTCGCCGCGCTTGCGGCAACAAAAAAATTGATCTTGGATGGAGCTACCGGCTCCAACCTGACGAAAGCCGGGATGCCAAAGGGTGTCTGCACCGAATTGTGGGCGCTTGAGCATCCGGAGGCGGTGATCGAACTTCAGAAGAAATATGTGGAGGCGGGCAGCGATATTCTCTATGCTCCCACATTTGGTGCAAATCGCGCCAGCCTGAAGCGCTTCGGATTGGAGGGGCGTTTGGAGGAACTGAACTGCGAATTGGTCCGACTGTCCAAAACCGCGGCAAAAGGCAAGGCTTTGGTGGCCGGAGATATCACCACCATCGGCTATCCGGTGACGGACGAGGGGGAATTGTCCTACGAAAACCGCGTGGAGCTGTATCGCGAACAGATTTCCTGTCTTGTAAAGGCGGGTGTGGATCTGCTGGTTGGCGAGACGTTACTCGGTGATGACGAAGCCATGGCGATTCTCGATGCGGCAGCACTGGTCTGCGATTTGCCGGTAATGTGCACCCTCACCATCGAGAGTGACGGAAGCTGTTACTTCGGTGGAAACGTGATCGACATCGCAGCAAATCTGGAAGCGATGGGAGCGGATGCGGTAGGTATCAACTGTTCCTGCGGCCCCGACCAATTGGAGTGCATCGTGCAGAATTTGCGTGAGCGGGTGAACCTTCCTGTAATCGTGAAACCGAACGCCGGTCTGCCGATCATCAATGAAAAAGGTGAGGCTGTCTACCCGATGGAACCGGAGGAGTTCGGAGAGCATATGAAGAAGCTGATGGATCTAGGCGCCGGAATTGTGGGCGGATGCTGCGGGACGGATGAGCGGTTTATCCGTGAACTGAAATGAGGTGGTGCCATGTATGAACGGTTGAGTGGGTTATTGTCGGACAAAAAGGGCGACATCGTATTTTCCTGCTTTGGAATTTGGCATCTGCTGTATTTGGCTGTGATTTTCGGATCAATTATTCTGGGGATTACCTGCCTGCGAAAGAAAGACGAGTACGCGAAAAAACGGGCGGTCAATGCTTCCATTGCCGGTGCGTTCGGACTGTACATGGCGGATTTTTTTCTGATGCCCTTTGCCTACGGGGAGATCGATCTGGAAAAATTGCCTTTCCATATTTGTACCGCAATGTGTGTCATGTGTTTTTTGAGCAGACGAAACGGTTTCTTGGGAAAATTTAAGCGGCAGTTTGCTTTGTTGGGATTGATTTCCAATCTGATCTATGTCATCTATCCTGCCGGTGTCGGCTGGTATCAGATTCATCCGCTTTCCTATCGCGTCATTCAAACGCTGTTGTTTCACGGAGTTATGACGGCACACGGAATGTTCGTGCTGGCCTTTGACGATGTGTGTCTTGAATGGAAAAATTTGGTCAAAGATATTCCTGTCATGATCCTCATGATATTGTGGGCTCTTTTGGGAAACACATTATATAATGGTACATACGGCGGCGTAACACACTTTTTTAACTGGTGTTTTGTCGTGCGTGATCCGTTTTATTTACTGCCGGAAATCATCGCGCCATATCTTATGCCGTTTGTGATTTTGCTGGTGATGATTGTGGCAGATGTATTGGTATATATGGTGTATATTTTAATCAAATCTTGCCATACTAACTCCTGCAACACCATTTTTAAATCAGGAGGGCCGAATCATGGCAAACAATTGCAAAGATTACGAAAACAAGAGTCAGAATAATTCTCAGAACAAGGGGATGAATAATTCTCAGAACAAGAGTCAGAACAATTCCCAGAACAGTTCTCAGAACAAGAGTCAGAACAATTCCCAGAACAGTTCTCAGAACAAGAGTCAGAACAGCTCTCAGAACAAGAGCCAGAACAGTTCTCAGAACAACTACTAATCGCAGGCAGGGCTGTCGCACTTAGGTGTGGCAGCCCTGCTTTTGACGCAAATTGCCCCGAAAAATCATATGATGTAAGGAAAATAGTTCATGAAAGGCTTGTGATAGTATGGACAACAACCTGATTCTGATTTCCGAACGTGAGTTGGAACAGAGGGCAGGATGTCATGATTGCATGGTGATCGACTTGAGGGAACCGGGCCGTTACCGCGCAGGTCACCTGCCGGGAGCAGTGAATCTTCCTTTTGAGGATTATGATAGATGGAGCGGAAGGCTTCCACGAACGAAGACGCTGATATTATACTGTGAGCGTGGTGGCTCAGCACTGCAGGCAGGCCGCAGGCTGGCGCGAATAGGGTACCGTGTGGAGGTTGTCTCGGGGGGATATCACCCGAAATAAGGAAAAAAGGCAGCGCAGATCGTGATGGTCTGCGCTGTGTGAAATTAGGCGCAGAATTTGTGCAAAACCGTTGACGGTTTGGGTTGGTTGGATTATAATGAGGGTAGCATATGCAAATTATGCAAAAATATGGGAAAACCCAAAAAAGAGGAGAGAGATATGAAAAAGGTATTGAGCTTTGCATTGTGCCTCGTAATGGTACTCTCAATGATGGGCCTTGTTGGCTGCTCCGGCAAGAAAGAAACCTATGAGATCGCAGTTGTTACCGATGTTGGACAGCTGATGGACAAGGGCTTCAACCAGGGAACCTGGGAGGGCGCAGAGGCTTACGCGAAAGCAAACAACAAGACGTACAAGTATTATCAGCCTGCCAACGGTGCCAACGCTACCGACAACGACCGTATCGCAGCGATGAGACAGGCGATCACCAACGGCGCGAAGATTATCGTGGCTCCCGGATTCCTTCAGGCAAACGCGATGACCACCGTTGCGAAGGAGCATCCCGAAGTTAAGTTCGTATTCATCGACGGCTGGACGCTTACCGACGAAAATGACAACCCTCTTCCCAATGTAACCGCAGTTGTTTACAAGGAGCAGGAGTCCGGTTATCTTGCAGGTTATGCAGCAGTTATGGATGGCTACAGAAAGCTCGGCTACACCGGTGGTGGCGGCGGATCCAACCCCGCATGTAACCGTTTCGGTTATGGTTTCGTACAGGGTGCTGAGGCTGCAGCGAAAGAGCTTGGTCTGGCAGAAGGTTCCGTAACCGTTAAGTATAGCTATCAGCACGGCGCAAACTTCAATGCATCCGCAGAGCTTCAGGCTCAGATCAACGGCTGGTACAGCAGCGGAACCGAAGTTGTATTCGCTTGTGGCGGTTCCATGTTCGAGAGTGTTAAGGCAGCAGCTGAGGCTAACCCCGGCTCCAAGATCATCGGTGTTGACGTTGACCAGTCCTACGCTTCCGAGTTGGTTATTACCAGTGCAGTTAAGGGCTTGAAGGAGTCTGTTGCAAAGGTTCTTGATCAGTACTACGCAAACAAGTGGGATTCCGAGCTTTCCGGCAAGACCCAGAATCTGGGTGCATCCGACGACGCAACCGGTCTTCCGATTGCAACCTCCAAGTTTAACACCTTCTCTGCAGACGCATACAATGCACTCCTTGCAAAGATCAAGGACGGTACGGTTACTCCCGATGCTACCGTTCCCGCTGATGCAAACAATGCAGATTGGCTGAAGAACTTCACCTACGTTGTAGTTGATTTCGAATAATGTCCGTGATGTGTTATTGCGATTAAACTGAATAGTGTGGTCTGCGGGGCTTACCTTGCGTAAGCTCCGCAGACAATGATTGGCGAAAGTGGAAGGACGGAGGCTGTCCTTCCTTTTTGTTACCTGCACGTGTGCAGGCAACAAAAGGGAAGAACAAACGAACATATAATATAAAGGAGCACTTACCATGAGTGAAAACAGGAGAAAGGAAGAGGCTTCTCAGGCCTTGAACGCGGAATGTCCTTATGTGATTGAGATGTGCAACATTACAAAGGAGTTCCCGGGCATCATTGCAAACGACAATATCACGCTTCAGCTCAAACGAGGGGAGATACATGCGCTGCTCGGAGAGAACGGTGCGGGAAAGTCGACGCTGATGAGCGTGCTGTTTGGCCTCTATCAGCCGGAGAAGGGTGAGATTCGCAAAAACGGACAGAAGGTTACCATAAAGGACCCCAACGATGCGAATGCACTGGGCATCGGAATGGTTCATCAGCATTTTAAGCTGGTTGATGTGTTTACGGTGCTTGACAATATTATTCTCGGAGTGGAGCCGAACAAGTTGGGGTTCCTGAAAAAGAAGCAGGCCAGAGAGAGAGTGATTGAGCTTTCCAAGACATACGGGCTGAACGTGGACCCCGATGCCCTGGTTGAAGAGATTACTGTCGGTATGCAGCAGAGAACGGAGATTCTCAAGATGTTATACCGGGACAACGAGATACTCATTTTCGATGAACCGACCGCGGTGCTGACCCCTCAGGAGATCGACGAGCTGATGGCAGTCATGCGCGGACTGGCAAAAGAAGGAAAATCCATTCTGTTCATCACCCATAAACTCAACGAGATTATGACGGTGGCCGATCGCTGCACCGTGCTTCGCAAGGGAAAATACATCGGGACGGTGAAGATTGCCGATACGACGAAGGAAGAACTGTCCAACATGATGGTAGGACGCGAAGTTAAGTTCGTTGTGGATAAGGAGACAGCAAAACCGGAAGAAACCGTCCTGGAGATCAAAAATCTGTGTGTGAAGAGCGGTTCCGGCAAAAAGGATGCGGTCCATGACGTTTCATTTCAGGTGCGTGCAGGCGAGATTGTCTGTATCGCAGGAATTGATGGCAACGGACAGACGGAGTTCGTACATGCACTCACGGGTCTTACTAAGGTGGATCGCGGCAGCATCCGCCTGCTCGGCGACGACATCACGAACCAAAGCATCCGTTATCGAAATACCCACGGCATGAGCCATATTCCGGAGGATCGACACAAGCACGGTCTGGTGCTCGACTATTCTCTGGAGGAGAATATGGTACTTCAGCGATATTTTGAGCCTCGTTTTCACAAAAACGGATTCATTCGCTTTGACGCGATTCGCTCCTATGCTGAGGATCTGATTGAGCACTTCGATGTGCGTTCCGGCCAAGGTGCAGTCACTATCGCCCGCTCCATGTCGGGAGGAAATCAGCAGAAGGCGATTGTAGCCCGCGAAATGGACCGCGACCATAAACTTCTCATCGCGGTTCAGCCCACAAGAGGACTTGACGTTGGTGCCATTGAATATATCCACAAGCAAATCGTGAGTTCGAGAGACAAAGGAACGGCAGTGCTTCTCGTATCGCTTGAGCTGGACGAGGTAATGAGTCTTTCAGACAGAATCCTGGTGATGTACGAGGGTGAGATCGTTGGAGAGCTTGACCCGAAGACCATCACTGTTCAGGAGCTTGGACTTTATATGGCAGGTGCCAAGCGCCAGCCGAGAGGGGAGGAGGCAAAATGAAAAACAAGTTGAATTTGATCTTTCAAAAAGACGGAACAAAATCGGTCATATCTTCTTTGCTGTGCATTTTCTCCGGCATCTTCGTCGGATGGATCGTGCTTCTGATCCTTGCACTCACCTCGGACAAGATTCCGGATGGGGACGCGTTCAGAGGACTCGGAATCATTCTTGCCGGTCCTTTTGCCAGTGGTGGAGCGGGGAACATTTCGTTTGTGCTGGGTGATATGATTTTTGAGGCGGCACCCCTCCTCATGACCGGCCTTTCCGTGGCTATCGCTTTCAAAACCGGTCTTTTCAATATCGGAGCGCCCGGCCAGTACCTGATGGGTGCGATGGGATCGGTGATTGTTGCACTTTCGATCCCGACCACACCAAAAACCGCAGTTTGGGTATGGCTCTTGGCATTGATTGTCGGTATGTTGTGCGGAATGCTCTGGGGACTGATTCCCGGCCTCTTCAAGGCATTTTTGAATGTCAATGAGGTTATCGTCTGCATTATGACCAACTGGATTGCTGCAAACCTGGTCAGCTGGGTGTTTGCGAACAACAAGCAGTTTATCAATACCGCAGGTGGAAAAACCGCATATACGCTTCCGACAACCGCCAACGGTGTATCGACGCCGAAACTGGGGCTTGACAAACTATTCCCCGGATCTAACATTGATATCGGTATCTTTATTGCGATCGTGATTGCAATCGGAATCTATATTTTGATGAACAAGACCACACTTGGATACGAACTCAAAGCCTGTGGTCACAATAAAAATGCGGCAAAGTATGCCGGCATGAATGAAAAGCGAAACATCATGCTCTCCATGGCAATTGCAGGCGGACTTGCGGCGGTCGGAGCCTCCCTCTACTATCTCAACGGAGGTGCAGAGCTTGCGTGGAACACATACGGAAAACTTCCTGACAATGGATTTAACGGAATTCCTGTCGCTCTCCTTGCCAGCAACAATCCGATCGGAGTCATTTTCAGCTCGATTTTCCTGCGATTCATTGACAAGGGAGGATACAATCTCGCGGGATTTACCGCTTACAATGAGTACGTTTCGGATCTGATCATTGCGGTAATCATTTACTTTGCAGGATTCTCCAAGCTGATCAAGGATATGCTTTCGAAGAAAAAAGCAGCAATTGCAGTTGTGGAAACAGTGGCTGCAGACAGCAAAGAAGAGAAGGAGGAAGAAAACAAATGACCTTTCTCATTCAACAGACTCTGATTTATACGATCCCTCTGATGATCGTTGCGCTTGCCGGCGTTTTTGCTGAGCGAAGCGGTATTATCAATATTGCACTTGACGGTATGATGATCTTCGGATCGTTCATGGGTGCACTTGCCGTGTATTTGATGCAAAAGGGAAATATGTTCGGGGGAAATGCCCAGATCATGTTTATCATTGCAATGCTGGTTTCGGCGTTCTTTGGCGCACTGTTTTCGCTGCTACTCTCTTTTTCTGCCATCAATCTTAAGGCGGATCAGACCATAGGAGGCACAGCACTCAATCTGCTTGCTCCGGCGGTTACTCTGTTTATCGTAAAGATTTTCTTTATGCAGGATAAGCTTGAGATGCCGAAAAGCCTTGGATTTGTCATCTTCAACCCTGACATCAGCGAAGTGCTCAAGCCTTTCTTTGACAAGATGTATATCTCCACCTATATTGCGATTGTGCTGTTTATCGTCCTTTCGATCTTCCTTTATAAGACGAAGTGCGGACTGCGTCTTCGCGCGTGCGGAGAGCATCCGCAGGCGGCGGACAGCGTCG
>JAFQDI010000139.1 GCA_017416055.1 Lachnospiraceae bacterium | reverse complement strand
GTCAAATATACTGCCTCCGCAGGCATGGAAAACACGTCAAAATACCAGATCAAGCCGTCCGCCGCATAACGCTTCGCAAATCCGGCCGCATCCTCATAAGGCGTTCCGATCAGATCACGCAGACAGTCCATACAGCCTCCGATCAGTCGTCCGCTCATCTTCACCGGCCCGTTCGGTGTCTTCCACTCAACCGGTACGGTCAACGCGTAACCGTCAACATTGTCCACCCATCCGGCCTCACATTTATCGTAGCTGTTTTGTTCGGTCAGTTCACCCTTCCACAGCTTCAGATTCTCTTGTAGCGAAGGATGAAGCTTCGTCATCCCAAATGTGCCCGCATTGCCTCCGTAGATCGTGGCGATATCCAGCTTTGTGGTCACACCAAACAGAATGCCGGTGGGATCGGAGTATCCCTGGATCCACTTGGGATGCTTTCGGATACTCTCGTAATCCAGATAAGGAAGCATATCGTACAGGAAATCGCCGCCGGCCGCACAGAGGACCATATGGACCTCATCATCCGTGATGAGCTCCATAAACTCTTTTCCGCGAACCTCCGGGGTGGCACTGGAAGCAAGACCGCTTCGCACGCTGTCCGTCTCACGGACACGGTAACCGGCCTTCTTCACGTGACTCAGTGATAGCTCAAACTTTGGAAGTTTCTCCTCTTTGATTCCTGCGCTGGGCGCCGGGATACCAATCAGGTCTCCTTTATTTAACCACTTAGGGTAAATCATTCGTCTACCTACCTTTCCACAATTGAGGGTGCCACACTATTTTCTCAGTCGCTTGGACAGCTCAATATACTCCGCAATCTCTTTCTCGTAGGACTTAAGACTCATCTGCCAGAACTCCTTCTTGGTCAGATCAATTCCTGCGATCGCAGCCGCACCTTCACAGCTCGTCACCGGCGTCGCGTGCAGCATCTCACGGTACTTGGGAACAAAGCTCGCTCCCTCCTCTTTATACTTCGCATAGAGGCCCCGCGCAAGCAGTCCGCCGAAAGCATAAGGGAAGTTGTAGAAACTGTTTCCGGTGCTGTAATAGTGACCCTTGCAAACCCACATATAGGGGTGCATGATGTCCTTGTTCAGTCCATCTCCGTAGGCCTTCTTCTGTGCATCCAGCATCATCTTACACAGTTCATCCGCAAACATAAACTCATCCTCACGGCGTTCAAACACCGCGCTCTCAAACAGATAACGTGAGTAGATATCGCAGATAACCTGAGTCACCTCCATCAACTGGCTCTCAAGCAGTGCCAGACGAGCCTCGGGCTCGGTCACGCTCTCTACAGCTGCACTCATCACCACGTTCTCATTGAAGGTGGATGCAGTCTCCGCCACCGGCATCGTGTAGTCAGAGTTCAGGATACGATGATCTTCAATATTCAAATTGTGATATGCATGTCCAAGCTCATGAGCAAGGGTGTCCACATCACTGAAACTTCCGTCAAAATTGGTCAATATACGGCTCTGCTTCTGCAGAGGAAGTCCTGCACAGAATGCGCCGCCGACTTTTCCTTCTCTGGGGTAGAAATCGATCCACTCGTCGTCAAAGGCGCGGGCGATCATGTCAGCCAGATCCTGATCAAATCCACTGAACAGATTTACCAGATAATCTCTCGCCTCCTCGGCGGTAAACTTCTGTCCATCATTCTTGCCTACCGGTGCAAACAGATCATACCAGGGAAGACCGTCATGGTGACCGAGATAAACCGCCTTCGCCTTCAGATAACTCCTGAACAGGGGCAGATACTCCTCGATGGACTCCATCAGGGCGTCAAGCGTCTCGCGCTGCAATCTGGCATTGTGGAGGGTTTCATCCAGAGGGGACTCAAATCCTCTCATCTCTGCCGCATTGATCACCTGCAATTTGATATTGTTGAGGGAAAATGCCACTGAATCTTTGATCTTGTCGTAGCTGGCAAGCTCTGCCTCGTAAGCATCCTTTCTCACCGTCTCATCCGCATCATAAGCCAGATTGCGGACTGCAGACAGCGTAATCTTCTCACCGCGATAATCTGCCTGAACGGTGGACGTCAGATAAGACTGCAGATCGGACCAACCGCTTCCGCCGCTGATGTCGAACTTCGCGATCACTTCCTCCGCTTCGTCACTCAAGGTGTACTTCGCATTGTCGCGGATCTGCTTTAACAGATACTCATACTCCCTAAGCAGCGGATCGCCCACGATCAGCTCATCTAAGTTCTCCAGAGAAGCAATATATTTCTTTGCGATGGTATCCGCCTTGGTGGTGGAAGCCATCTTGCCCATCAGTCGTCCCAGATAGGAAACACTCTCGCTGTCGGAGGTATTCACTGACTGACGTAAGTTTGCATAGATTCCGATGGAATAAATCATGTTTGCAATCTGTTCCTGCAGACCCAGGTATGTCAGCACGTTTTCCTTCGCATCGCCACCGGGCAGCTTGTCCGCGAATGCATTTACCTGCGCACAGATGTCGTCAATCTTTTTGAAATCCTTCTGAAATTTCGGATCGTCAAATCCTTTGTACAATACGTCCAAAGACCATTCTGAATTCATCTTTTCCACACTCCTAACTATATTTTACTACGCAAAGATCAACAGCAAAATCACGATCACCCAGATCACGGCTGAAGCAATCAGATATTTGTATGCCGTCTTTCGACTCGCATTCCAGCAAAGTTTCGCCTGCAATAACATCTGGATACCCATCAGCGGCGCAAACACCATAAACGCCCCTTCCCAAATATCCAACAATGTCATTAATGCCAGCGCGATAATTGCGAAGGAACACCCAAGACTAAGGATCGTCACCACGCGGTCCACCGGCGTTGCCTTCTCTAATACACGGTCAAGTTCTTCTTTCCACTTCGTAAATCCACTTTTATTCTTATTGTTCATGCTCTTGTCCTCTTATTTAAATCCAAACAGTCCGGTCACCAACTGTTCCAGATAATACTGATCTTTCACGCCCATCAATTCTCTGGCTGAATGCATCGCCAACATAGCCACTCCCACATCCTGCATCTGCATGGGCAGATAGGATGCCGCGATGGAACCGAGCGTTCCGCCGCCCGGTATGTCGGAACGGTTCACAAATTTCTGGCAAGGAATCTCCGCCATCGCGCAGAGACTCTGCACTGCCGCCACTGATTCACAGCTGCTCACATAAGACTGTCTTGCCGCCATCTTGATCGTCACGCCGCCATTCATCTTCACCGGGTTGGTCGGATCGTTCTTCTCCGGGGAATTGGTGTGCATTGCGTGCGCCACGTCCACGGAGAGGGCAAATCCGTCGGTGATATCTTTTAGATAACGCTCTCTGGTTAGTCCCAATCCGAGATAAATGCGCTCGATCACGTAGGGAAGGGAACTTCCCGCTGCGCCCTGCTTACTTCGGCTGCCAATCTCCTCATGGTCGAAAATGACGGCCATATTAATACCGGTGCCGCGCTGTGCCTGAATCAGGCCCTTGATGCAGGCCGTCACAGAAGTGATATTGTCCAGTCTCGGAGAGGAAATCATGGACTCGTTAAGTCCGATCACCTCACCCTTCTCACACTGATACAGATAAAGCTCATAGTCCAGAATCTCGTCAGGCTCTGCTCCGCACTCTTCTGCCAGCGCTGCACAGAAGAATGCCTCATCGCCCAAAGACTCCTCCAAAATATCCACGATGGGAAGCATATCTTTCTGCAGATTGAACTCGACACCCTTGTTTGCCTCACGGTTCATATGGATCGCCAGACTGGGGATCGTCGCCACCGGTCGCGCAAAATCTACGAATCGCACTTCGGGATGGAACGCATCCTCACCCTTCAGTGCTACCTTTCCGGCGATGGAAAGAGGTCTGTCCAGCCAGGAATAGTTGAGCATTCCGCCGTATCCTTCCACATTTAGTCTGCCATATCCGTTCTGTTTCATCTCCGGTGACGGTTTCAGTTTAAAGCAGGGAAAATCAGTGTGCGCCATCGCCAGACGAAGATTTCCCATATCCGCCATCGCATCCCCCACCGTAAACGCGATCAGGGTGGAGTCATACACCGTCACATAATATTTTCCACCGTATTCCAGTTTCCAGTCTCCGGAAAAATCCAGCGAGATAAAGCCCGCATCGTCCAGATCCTCTCCCGCTGCCAGAACGGTATGGAACGGGGACGTAGATTTTTCGATCCGCTCAAGCAGATAATTCGCTGAGTTGATATATTTTTGTTCTGTCGTCATAAAAAATCCTCCATCGTTATCTTATGTATATGTAATTACGCAAACACTACCTGCACCAGCAGCATATAACCGATCG
>JAFQDI010000138.1 GCA_017416055.1 Lachnospiraceae bacterium | reverse complement strand
CCGCTCCTTCTTGAAAAATGTCTCCGACAGCATCCACCAGACACTGATCACCCCCAAAAGTAGCACTAACGGGAGGGAGGTATGAGCCATCACCGCCACATGGCTTCCGGTCAATTTCGCACACAGGGCGATAAACACCGCCCAGGGCGCAGTCACATCCTTGATAAGCTCACCCTGCCAATTTTCCAGAGGTTCTCCGGTCGCCGGGTTGGTCAAAAACATCGTATCCGTGCGCAAGATATCCACCGCGTTCACCACAAAGCGAGAATCGTCCGCATCTGTGCGCTGGGTGACCAGATTCACATACAGAAGAATCAAAACAGAAGCGGTCATCACGCCCACACTGATCCAATCCAAAACGCTCCATTTCGGCCACGCGAAGCGTATCTTTCTGCACGCATAGATGCCGTAAAGGAAACTTGCTCCCACCAAAACAACAATGAGCCAATAGGTAGCCGTAAAGGACTGTCTTGTCAAAATCATCGGGATCGCCACCAGCTGGGTCACCGCCCAACTAAAAATCAGGCCGCAGAAATAGACACTCGCCACGCTCTTTTTGATCTTCAGCAAAGAGGCAACTCCATTTCCCACCAAAAGGATGATCACACATAACACTATCGCAGCCGCAACCGGCCGCATCAACATACTGAACATAGGTACCTTTCTATGCCGCGCCTTAGGGCGCTCGGAATTCTCTCGTATTTCATCGCAGAGTATTTTTAATATTATACCGCATATAGAACTATTTTTCCACTCTTTTTTCTTAAATTCTCCTTAAAAAGCAATTATGCTGCTTTTTGACCAAGGGCGGACTGTCACATGCCAGCCCGCCCTTGTTTATTCTACCTATATTTTACGCTCCAAAATACCCCTGCGTAGCCAGCGCCACCAGGTAAGTCAACACGCCCGCCACGGTCGGTGAGCTCACCCACGCAGCCGCAATACGCTTAAACACACCAAAACGTACACTTTTCGGTCCCTTCACCAGACCGGCACCGATAACTGCACCTACCACTGCCTGAGAAGTGGAAACCGGAATACCCATCCAGTTACCCATGATCACGATGGTCAAAGCCATCGCAATGATTACGACAAAACCGTCTACTTGCGAAATATCAGCGATACTGCTTCCGACGGTCATCATAACGCCTTTAGAGTAGGTGAGAACACCGATTGCAATCGCGATGCCACCGATCAATGCAGTGATCCGCGCATCCGTCAGCACATTCGCAGGAACTCCGGTGGCTGCATATGCCGCATCATAATACAGTGCGGTCACATTCGCCGAACTGTTCATACCGATACTGTAGGAAGCAAAGGTTCCCGCTGCCAGATAACCAATCTTGATTACCTTATCATAGGAGGCGAGTGAGGTCAGCCTTTTCTCAAGGAATTTGTTCACAAGGAACACCAAGACAAAAGAAATAATTCCTGCCCCAAGAGGGTTTAGCAACCAGGTGGATGCAAATTTGCCAAGCTGAGGCAGATTCACTGCCAGCACTTCCGGATTTGAATAATCCGCATGAAACAGACCCCAGCCGATGATCGCGCCGGTGATGGACTGGTTCGCGGAAACCGGAAACTTCAGATAGCTCATCACAAATACAGTCGCACCTGCACAGGTAAAGATGATCGCTGCGGTCAATGCGGATTTCCAACGAAGATCCGCCACGGTTCCATTCGCAATGGCACTCTCCACATCCTCAATGGATGCGGTAACTTTGTTGCTGGTTGCTAACTCAGCGACCTTTCCGATATTGTTCGCACCGGCAACCCAGGCACCGATAATCACCATCGTCGCGATGATGATGACTGCGGTACGGTACTTGATCACGCGGGTGGCAACGGCAGTACCAAACGCATTTGCCGCGTCATTCGTACCTAAGGACCAACCCATAAACAGGCCGGCAAAGAGAAGTAAATATATCATTTCCGATCACCCCTTTCTGGTGATCAGCATAATCTGTATCTTGTCTGCGATGTCCTCGATGATATCCGACACATCACAGATCAACTCCACAAAACGGGCCATCTGCATGCGGTTTGCCAAATCCAAATCCTCCGCGTAAATCTGCTCATACAGCCGCTCCTCAATTTTGTCAACCCGGGACTCATACTCGCGAATCTCATCCAAGATGGAATGATCTTTGAGCAGATCACCGAACTTTGCAAAGAGAAGGCTGATGCTCTTTTCCAGCAATTCGAACTGGCTCGCAGCTCCTAAAAAGATATCACCGGATTTTTAGGAAAATCCGCTTGTTGCAAGACTTTTTAGGACTTTTTTCTTATTATTTCAACGACCTATTAGTAGTTTGTGATCTTCCTTGTCCTTTTTCGGTGAGACCCGAAAAAGATATCATTCCAATTAAGTCATTTTCATTACAGAAGCTTCTTGTCCATCGTCTTCCTGACTTTCGGCTTGAGCCAAGAATGAAGCGATCAACTCTGATGGATTGAGTGCCTGGTGTGAACCATCCAGTGCTTCAATTTCAACTCCTGATTCTTCAAATGCTTTTCGGATTTCCGTCAGTTCATCTACCGTGCCAACGATTCGATTGGTGGATGCCATAACGATTTTCGTGATGCCTTTTTCTTTGGCTGTCTTCAGCAAATCCATCATCATCGGATACGCCATTTTTCGATCTCCGATTACAGCAGCAGAATCGCACACCTCATATCCATTTGCTTCGCAGAAATCCATAACTCTCTTGGTTTGGTT
>JAFQDI010000137.1 GCA_017416055.1 Lachnospiraceae bacterium | reverse complement strand
GTGATCAGCTTAGCGTAAGGGGTCTCACCACAACCTGCACAAGCTCCGGAGAACTCAAGGAGAGGCTGCTTAAACTGGGAACCCTTAACGGTGTTCTCTTTAAACTTAGCGATAACTTCGGGCTTCTTAGGCAACTTCAGGCCGTACTCGAAGCCTTCCTGAACGTCGATGTTTGCTTCCATGTTAGCCATGGTCAGCGCCTTGTTGCCCTTCTTTCCGGGACAAACAACTGCACAAGAACCACAACCCAGACAGTCAAGTGCATCAACGGTCATTGCGAAGTAGTATCCGGGCATACCGGTCATAGGGATAACCTTCTGAGAAGCAGGTGCTGCCTTTGCCTCTTCCTCGGTCATCGCTACGGGACGGATGGTTGCATGAGGACAAACATATGCACAGAAGTTACACTGGATACAGTTGTCGGGATTCCATACAGGAATATCTACTGCAACGCCACGCTTCTCGAATGCTGCGGATCCGGAAGGAGTGGTACCGTCTACATAATCAGTAAATGCGGATACAGGAAGCTTGTTACCCTCCTGAGCATTTACGTGCTGCTGAATGTTCTTTACGAACTTCTCCACTGCGCTGTCGCCTGCGGGAGGAATAGCTCCGATATGGGTATCCTCTGCGTTCTTCCAGCTCTCGGGAACTGCGATCTCAACAACGTCCTTAGCACCGCGCTCGATTGCGTCGTAGTTCATCTGAACAACTGCATCACCCTTCTTGCCGTAGGAAGCCTTAGCAGCTGCCTTCATGAGCTCGATTGCGCGCTCCTCGGGAATGATGTTCGCAAGCTTGAAGAATGCGGACTGCAGGATAGTATTGATACGGCCACCCAGACCGATCTCCTTACCGATCTTGATACCGTCGATGGTGTAAACCTTGATGCCGTGCTCAGCGATATAACGCTTAGCCTGTCCGGGCAGATGCTCTTCCAGACCAGCCATATCCCAAGGGCAGTTCAGCAGGAAAGTACCGCCATCCTTCAGATCCTGAACCATGTTGTACTTGGACAGGTATGCAGGGTTGTGGCAAGCTACAAAGTTTGCCTTGGAGATCAGGTAAGTGGACTTAATCGGGTCCTTACCGAAACGGAGGTGAGAAATGGTCACACCACCGGACTTCTTGGAGTCATAATCAAAGTATGCCTGAGCATACGTATCGGTGTTATCACCGATGATCTTGATGGAGTTCTTGTTAGCACCTACAGTACCGTCTGCGCCCAGACCCCAGAACTTACAGCTGATGGTGGTCTCGGGAGCGGTGCTCAGTGCGGGACCTACCTCCAGAGACAGATTGGTTACATCATCAACGATACCAACGGTGAATACCTTCTTCTCGGTATTGTTGTAAACAGCAACGATCTGTGCAGGAGTGGTATCCTTGGAACCAAGACCATAACGGCCGGTGAATACGGGAACTGCATCAAACTGAGTGCCCTTCAGAGCAGCTACAACGTCCAGATACAGAGGCTCGCCCATAGCTCCGGGCTCCTTGGTTCTGTCGAGAACGGTAATCTGCTTTACGGAAGCGGGAATAGCCTCAACCAGTGCGGATGCGCAGAAAGGTCTGTACAGACGAACCTTAACTACACCAACCTTCTGTCCTGCAGCTACCAGGTAATCGATGGTCTCCTCGATGGTGTCACATACGGAACCCATAGCGATGATTACATGCTCTGCGTCCTCTGCGCCGTAGTAGTTGAACAGCTTGTAGTTGGTACCGATCTTAGCATTAACCTTATCCATGTATTCCTGTACGATAGCAGGCATAGCATTGTAATAAGGGTTGCAAGCCTCTCTTGCCTGGAAGAAGATATCAGGGTTCTGAGCGGAACCTCTCTGGCAAGGATGATTGGGGTTCAGTGCGTTTCTTCTGAACGCGTCAATCGCCTCGTGATCAACCATCTCGTCCAGATCTGCGTAATCCCAAGTCTCAATCTTCTGGATCTCATGGGAAGTACGGAAACCGTCAAAGAAGTTGATAAAAGGCAGACGGCCCTTGATTGCTGCACAGTGTGCAACGGGGGTCAAGTCCATAACTTCCTGTACGCTGGACTCACACAGCATAGCGCAACCGGTCTGACGGCATGCGTATACGTCGGAGTGGTCACCGAAAATAGACAGTGCATGGCTAGCCAGTGCACGTGCGGATACGTTAAATACGCCGGGGAGCTGCTCACCAGCAACCTTATACAGGTTCGGGATCATCAACAGCAGACCCGGAGATGCGGTGTAGGTAGTGGTCAGAGCACCTGCTGCCAAAGAGCCGTGTACAGTACCTGCTGCACCAGCCTCGGACTGCATCTCTGCTACCTTAACGGTCTGACCGAAAATGTTCAGTCTTCCCTGAGTTGCCCACTCGTCCGTAGCCTCAGCCATAACGGATGAAGGGGTGATGGGATAGATGGCTGCCACGTCAGTGTATGCATAAGAAGCATGAGCCGCTGCATGGTTACCATCCATGGTTTTCATTTTTCTTCCCATTGGTTTAGTCCTCCTGTAAAATAAAATGAATTTGCAAATACTACTATCATCATTTTGCCTGGAATGGGCAAAACATTCCACATCTTATTATAAAGCGGTATTCGGCAACTGTCAAATGGGTATCGGCAAAAAAACACAGAAAAATTGGATTTTGTGAAGTACATCCGCCATTTTCCCTCTCTCTTTGTATAAGGAGCCCGAAAAATAACTTTCCGGGCTCCTCTTACGTCTCTTCACTTATTCAACTAAACGATCTGACATCGGTCAGCAAACAAATCAATCCTCAGCGTTTGCTCTCGCTGCGATCTCCTTCGCCTGAACATCGCTGGGTGCCTGCTCGTAGCGAGCGAAGGCATACTCGAAGTGTCCGATACCGCCGGTCATGGAACGAAGGTCGGTAGAGTATCCCAGCATCTCCTTCATGGGCACGTCAGCCTCAATCACCTGATGTCCCTTATGGTCAGAGTTCATACCGAGAACACGGCCACGGCGCTTGTTCATATCGCCCATAACATCACCGGTGTACTTATCGGGAACGATAACCTTAACATTTACGATGGGCTCCAGGAGAACGGGCTTGGATGCAGGATCTGCAAATGCGTTCTTCACTGCCAGAATAGATGCCATCTTGAAAGACATCTCGTTGGAGTCTACCGCATGATAGGAACCGAATACCAGAGTGGCCTTCAGGCCCACTACGGGATATCCGGCCAAAGGTCCCTTCAGAACGGATTCCTGAACACCCTTCTCTACTGCAGGGAAGAAGTTCTTCGGAACAACACCGCCAACGATCTTCTCTTCGAATACGTAAGGAGTCTCAAGATCGCCAGAAGGCTCAAACTCCATCACAACATCGCCGTACTGTCCATGGCCACCGGACTGTTTCTTGTGCTTACCCTGAACCTTAACCTTGCCACGGATCGTCTCGCGGAAAGCTACCTTCGGCTCATAGGTCTCAATCTCAACTTTATAACGATTGAGAAGCTTGCTCACTACTACCTCAAGCTGCTGATCACCGATGCCGTAGAGTAAAGTCTGGCGGTTCTCCTTGTCGTTAACTGTCTTCAGTGTCAGATCCTCATCCATCAGCTTTCCAAGCGCACCTGCAATCTTGTCCTCGTCGCCCTTGTTCTTTGCACGGTAAGCAACATAGGTATAAGGCACAGAAATCTCAGGCTTATCATACACAATCGCCTTGCCCTTAGCCGCCAGAGTATCACCGGTAGCTGTCACAGTAAGTTTAGGAATAGCACCGATATCGCCGGCACGAAGCTCAGAAACCTCGAGTGCTTCCTTTCCACGAAGAACAAACAGCTTCGCAATCTTCTCATCGGTCTCTTTATTTACGTTCACAACGTCAGCGCCTGCACGGAGTACACCGGAGCAGATCTTTACGTAAGAATACTTTCCAATGAAGGGGTCAACCAGAGTCTTCCAAACCTTAGCACTCATGGG
>JAFQDI010000136.1 GCA_017416055.1 Lachnospiraceae bacterium | reverse complement strand
GTTCTCTTTGAAGTTGTTGCCATCGTTTCTCTTCGCCGTGCCCTGCAGCTAAAGACACAAATCGCTGACGAGGAGACATTGACCGCTGAGCTGACCAATTGGTTCCTCACCACCTACGATAAACATCAGATAGACACTTCTATCACCGCTGTGGAGGGCGAGATCGACGAGGAAGAGGTTCTCTACCTGAAGCGCATTGAACGGATCTCCTGTTATCTGAATCGGGAAAACGAGCATCTGGATCCGGCTTACGCGGCAAAGTTAGCAGAGGATCTGTATGGAATGATTTATGAAGGGTAAAACAAATCCCCCGGCTGTTAGCTGGGGGATCAACTTATTTTACAGCACCATCACCAGTGTACCCACTGCAATCAGGATTCCACCCACAATATCCTTTACGGACATTTTCTCACGGAGAATCACGGCGGCCAAAATCAGCGTGATCACCACGCTCAGTTTATCGATGGGAACGACCTTCTTCGCTTCTCCAATCTGCAAGGCATGATAATAACAAAGCCATGACAGACCGGTCGCCAGTCCGGATAGCACCAAAAACAGCCAGCTCTTCCCGGAAATCGAGGTGATACCGTCCTGTTTTCCGGTAACGAACACCATCCCCCACGCCATGACCAGCACCACCGCTGTACGGATAGCGGTCGCTAAGGTAGAATTCACACCCTCAATTCCGATCTTTGCCAAAATCGAAGTCAATGCGGCAAATACTGCCGCTCCCACTGCATACCAAAACCACATCTCTTTCTCCCCCTCTTTCGCACTTACAGCAAAACTGTATGTTTACTCATTTCTCCTGAATAGCGGATAAGCAAAAAGTGCGAAGGCGCGTCCTCCGATCAAACAGGGAATCCAACCTTCGCACCGATTGTGCTATTTATGTATTATTTGTTGGAAAGATACTCGTGAATACCCTTCGCGCCTGCGCGGCCTGCCTCCATCGCCAAAATAACGGTGGCTGCACCGGTAACTGCGTCTCCGCCTGCGAATACACCGGGCTTGGACGTCTGACCGTTCTCTGCCTCAGCTACGATGCACTTTCTCTTGTTTACTTCCAGACCTGCGGTGGTGGAAGCGATCAAGGGGTTCGGTGAGGTTCCCAGTGACATGATCACTGCGTCTGCCTCAATCTCGAACTCACTGCCGGGAACTACGATAGGGCGTCTTCTGCCGGAAGCATCGGGCTCACCCAGTTCCATGCGCACGCAGCGAACTGCCTTTACCCAGCCGTTCTCATCGGTGAGAATCTCCACAGGGTTGGTGAGCAGATCAAAGATGATGCCCTCCTCCTTTGCGTGGTGAACTTCCTCAAGTCTTGCGGGAAGCTCCTCCTCGCCACGACGGTATACGATGTGAGTCTCAGCACCGAGACGAAGCGCGGTACGAGCAGCATCCATCGCTACGTTTCCGCCGCCGACTACAACACACTTCTTGCTGTTGGGCATGGGCGTATCATAGTCAGAGAGTCTGGCCTTCATCAGGTTACTTCTGGTCAGGTACTCATTTGCGGAGTAAACACCGTTCGCATTCTCTCCGGGGATACCCATGAACATGGGAAGACCTGCACCGGAACCGATGAATACAGCCTCGAAGCCTTCCTCTTCCATCAGCTCATCAATGGTCACGGACTTGCCGATGATCACGTCGGTCTCGATCTTTACACCGAGAGACTTGATATTCTCTACCTCAGGCTTTACAACAGCGTCCTTAGGGAGACGGAACTCGGGGATTCCGTAGGTCAATACGCCGCCTGCCTCATGCAGTGCCTCAAAAATGGTCACATCATAGCCCCACTTTGCAAGATCGCCTGCGCAGGACAGACCTGCAGGACCGGAACCGATAACCGCTACTTTCTTTCCATTCAAGCTTTCCGGCTTCTTCGGCTTAATGCCGTTCTCACGAGCCCAGTCAGCTACAAAACGCTCCAGCTTACCGATGGAAACCGGATCACCCTTCTTTCCACGGACACACTTGCCCTCGCACTGCTTTTCCTGAGGACATACACGTCCACAAACTGCAGGTAGGGAGGAAGATGCCACGATGGTTTGGTATGCTGCCTCAAAATCTCCGTCAGCTACCTGCTTAACAAAGGTGGGGATGTCGATCGCTACGGGACAGCCGATCATACACTGTGCCTTCTTACAATTCAGACAACGTGCTGCCTCAGCCATCGCCTCCTCTGCATTATATCCAAGGCAAACCTCTTCAAAGTTCGCCGCGCGAACCAGAGGTGCCTGCTCTCTCACAACAACTCTTTCCATTCCTGCTGCCATTATTCGTCACCTCCGCAATTTCCACATCCGCCGTGATGGGTATCGCCTTCCTTCTGTTTCAGAACAGCTCTGCCCTCTGCAGTCTTGTACATCTGGGAACGCTTCATCGCCTCGTCGAAGTTTACCAGATGTCCGTCGAACTCGGGACCATCAACACATGCGAACTTGATCTCATTGCCCACGGAAAGACGGCAAGCACCGCACATTCCGGTACCATCTACCATGATCGGGTTCATGCTGACGATGG
>JAFQDI010000135.1 GCA_017416055.1 Lachnospiraceae bacterium | reverse complement strand
TTTTAATGCAAAGATTCCAAAACGTCAACCGATAGGTGCATATCGACGGATAATTTCTTCCGCCACCTTCAGTCCATCCATCGCAGCTGAGGTGATTCCTCCTGCATATCCGGCCCCCTCACCGCAAGGATAAAGCCCCGCTACATTGCTCTCAAGCCCTTTTCCACGCTCGATGCGCACCGGAGAGGACGTACGGCTCTCAATGCCTGCGAGGATCGCATCCGCTCTGGAAAATCCGGTGATCTGTCGCTCAAAAGAATGAATCCCTTCCACCAGCGCGTCACTGACCGGCTTTGTCAGGACATCCTTAAGATTTGCAAAGGTATATCCACCCTTGATTGCAGGAAGGACATCGCCAAACTCGGTACTCACCCGGTCATTCTCAAAATCACCAAACAGCTGAATCGGTATCAAGCCTTTTCCTGCTAAAAAAGCAGCTCGCTCCAACCGCCTCTGATATTCCATGCCGGCCAACACATCGTCTGACCCAAAGTCCTCACATCCAACCGTCACAATGATCGCACTGTTTGCATTGATTCCGGCACGGTCCCGATAACTCATACCGTTCACTGCCATCATCCCATTCTCTGAGGAAGCGTTGACCACATATCCGCCGGGACACATACAAAAAGAATACACACCACGGCCATCCGAAGCCTTGCCGGCAAGTTTGTAGCTGGCAGCAGGGAGATGGTAAGGACAATTTTCTCCATACTGGGAATGATCGATCATCTCCTGCGGATGCTGAATCCGCA
This sequence comes from Lachnospiraceae bacterium, assembly GCA_017416055.1. The sequence continues at coordinate 3,490 of JAFQDI010000135.1, read as the reverse complement.
CACCCACTGCAAAAGGTTTTTGTGTCATCTTTACCGGAGAATTCGCCAATGTTTCAAAGGTGTCTCTGGCACTATGTCCGATCGCAAGCACCACTGTATCACTCTCAATAAGCTCATCGTCTGCAAGTTTCACTGCAGTGATTTTTCCCTGTTCAATCACAAAATCCGTCACTTTTGTGTTGAAGCGAATCTCTCCACCCAGTTTCAGAATTTCTTTACGCAGATTGACCACTACTTCACAAAGTTTATCGGTGCCGATATGCGGTTTACTGTCGTACAGAATCGACGGATCTGCCCCCATCTCCACAAACAGCTCAAGCACCTTACGATTTCTACCGGAAGGATCTTTCACTAACGTATTTAATTTGCCGTCAGAAAAAGTTCCCGCTCCGCCTTCTCCGAACTGCACATTGCTCTCCGGATTCAATACACCGGTCTCCCAAAACCGGTTTACATCCGCCTGACGTTCTTCCACCGAACTACCGCGCTCCAAAATCAGCGGAGTATATCCATATTTTGCCAAAAGGTATCCGCAAAACATGCCCGCAGGGCCGAAACCGATCACAATCGGTCGATGTGCCAACCGCTCTGTTCCCGATACCAATGGTTCCAAACGCTCCTTCTCCTTAAGGACAAGATTGGGATTATTCTTTCGTTTGACAAGTTTGCTGTCACGCTCTGTATGTACATCAATCTGGTAAACATACGTCACTTCCGGCTTCTTTCTGGCATCAATAGAGCGTTTTACAATACGCCAGTAAAGAAGTTCCTCCGGACGGATACCAAGCATTGATACAATTTTCTTCTTCAGCTGCGCTTCCGTATGATTAGGAGGAAGCTGTAATTTCATGATGCGAATCATTTTCTTACCTCAATGCCGCAGATTTTCCCGCCAGGTATCCGCTTGACCAGGCAAACTGCAGATTATATCCTCCGCAAATACCGTCTACGTCCACCAACTCACCGACCACATAGAGTCCGGGAATCCGTCTGCATTCCATATTTTCAACTTTCAGTTCCGATACATCCACTCCTCCGGCGCAGATCTGAGCACGATCAAAACCAAGGGTTCCGGTGATGGGAACTCGCAGTGACTTCATATTCTGCGTCAATGCGCGCAGTTTGCGGTTGTCCAGATTTCCCACCGGCTCATCATAGGCGATCTTGGTCTGCTTAAGCAGTGCTAACCCCAGTTTCTCCGGAATCATTCCACCAAGGAAATCGGCAGAGCGGATGTGCCCGCGCTCCAGAGTCTGCCGATGCAACAACTGAAGCATTTCATTGAAGGTATATTCCGGAAAGAAATCAAGTTCTGCCTCCAACGGTTCCGTTGCATATCGACTCACCTGAAAGACCGGTATTCCCGACAATCCATAATCTGCCAGTTGAAACTCTCCCCGATCAGTCGCAATGACCTTTCCGTCTTTCCATAAACTAATTCGGCCTCTCACGCGCACACCGGAAGCTTCTTTAAAGCCTTTCCAGGATGAGGTCAACGGAACCAGTGCCGGAACGACCGTGGTCATCTTTAAACCAAACTGACCGGCAAGCAAATATCCACTTCCGTCAGAGCCTGTGCTCGGAGCAGCTTTGCTCCCACATGCGAGGATCAACCGATCAAAGTCCAGCTTACCGTTATTCGTGTGCACTGTAAAACCGATGTCAGAACAGTTATCGGAGTGTTTCTTTCGAATCTCCGTTGTCGTCGTGTTACTCAATATGTTCACACCGAGGTGTTCTGCCTCGGAAATCAATGCCTTGACAACTGATGCCGCCTGAAGCGACCTGGGATAATAATACCCCTCCGGATTACAGTAGGGCAAAACACCGATCTGTTCAAACAATTCACAGACTGCACCGCGATCAAAGCCTTCGATCACCCTTATCGCAAACGATGCATTTCCGGGATAATGTTTTTCTTCCAACACTGCATTTGTCAGATTACACCTGCCATTTCCGGTCGCAAGAAGTTTTTTCCCCAATCTCGCGGTATGCTCAACAATCGTCACCTGCGCGCCATTTCTCGCTGCGGCAATCGCCGCGGTAAGTCCGGCCGCTCCACCTCCGATAATCCCTACCCGATTCATCTCTTTGTCCTTTCTGATGACCGATCAACTGGTCACTGTTTGTAAATAATCGAACAGTGCTGCGTTATCCCGGATATAGATTCCTTCACGCAGCAATTCGCCGTTTTCCTCACTCAGTTCTTCTTCTTTGATCCCGGTATCCAGATACAACCTGCCGTCCTTTAGATAATAGACCATCACAATGCCGTTGTCCAAACGAAGGAAATAGGAATATTCAGACCAGTCCGGATGGTCACTTTTCCTCATATAAACCGCATGTTCAGAGAATGACAACAGGGATCCGTATTCCGAGTGTTTGCTTAAAAAGATCAGCAATTCCTGTCTGGTCAGTCCGAGGAGTTCCTTCGGAAACTTTTCCACCGTTTCCGTTACCTTTCCACTGTTCCAATCATATTGTCCGACCACATAGAGCATGGATGGATTGGTACGAAGTTCGTCGTGTAAGTCCACTTCTTCTGCATTACTCTCAGCCTCTGCGGTCTGATCCTTTTTTCCTGCTTCAGTCGTATCCTCCTCATCATGGACCGAATCATCCGTCTCCTGTTCATCGGTTTTGTTCTGCCCGAATCCGGTTTCCCTGTCAGAATATTCCCGGTCAATCAATTCCTGTCTCAATCGGTCATACTGGATTGAATACACCGCGGAAAAACAACAGAGAATTACCACCAATGTAAACACATAACTCAATACGGTACGTTTCATCGCCTTCACTCCAATTCTGGCTCCGCACCGCACCTCTAAACAAGAACGAAAGAAAACGGAGCCGCATCACACTGCTTCTCCGTTATATTCTTTCCGCATTGTCACACAAATAAACCCCTTATTTCAATAAATGCATTTTTTTAGCGAGTTTTGCCAGCCGGCCACCCATAGGGAAATCATAGAGTTCCACCTCATCGACACACTTGAGCAGCAACAGCAGCACGCCGTAAACAGCAACCGCGATCACAATCGCAAGAATCGTCGCAAATGCATTGCTGGAAAACAGTCGATAACCCAACTGATAAACGCCCCATGCTGCCACGCCCATGATTGCAGATGCAACGGACGGAAGCACAAACGTCTTCTTGATTTCCTGACGGTATTGGAGATAATCGCTGATGCACGCACTGTTGAGCATACACATGGTCAAGCCAAACAACATATTTGCGATAACCACACCGTAAATCCCCATATTGAGACCGTAAAGCAGTAAAAACAGCACGCCGACGTGAATAAGCAGCGCGATCAGCGCGTTGCGCACCGGCACTCTCATCTTATTAATTCCCTGCAAGATCGCATTGGTCACAGTAGACAGGGAGAAAAACGCCACTGCAACACCGCCGAGAATCAGCAGTTCACTGGCCAAACCGTTATCACCGGGATACAAAAGCCGGATAATCGGTCCTGCAAGCACCATCAGT
>JAFQDI010000134.1 GCA_017416055.1 Lachnospiraceae bacterium | reverse complement strand
TTTCCAACGAAGATGCCTTTGCCACAGGAAGGCTGATTGATGTGTATACTGTCGCAGAATCGGGCCTGCATTTGACAAACTGGCTGAGGAGCTTAGCGAGGAACTGATTTTTGGAAAGGTTAATATTGATGATGAAGAGGCACTTGCCGTTCAGGAGCAGATCGAGGTAATCCCCACGTTAGTCCTCTACCAAAATGGACAGGTCATCGGTTCCATCGTGGCACCGGAGTCCAAGGCAAGAATTGAGGCATTCATCCAAGAGGCATTAAATCAGGAGGTAAAGTAATGAACATTTATGATATGATCGTCATCGGTGGCGGCCCCGGTGGTTACACTGCTGCACTCTACGGGGCACGGGCAGGACTTAACGTTCTGGTATTAGAGAAACTCTCAGCGGGAGGCCAGATGGCTCTGACCTCGCAGATTGACAATTATCCCGGCTTTGAGGAAGGTATTGACGGTTTCCTCCTCGGTGAAAAAATGCAGGCCGGTGCTGAGCGCTTCGGTGCCGAGACAAAACTTGCGGAAGTCTTTTCTGTAGATCTCTCCGGATCCGTGAAGACCATCCACACCAGTGAAGGCGATTTCCAAAGCAAAGCAGTGGTGCTGGCCACCGGTGCCAACCCCAGAAGCTTAGGTGTCGCAAACGAGAAGGAGCTGATTGGACGCGGTGTCAACTACTGCGCAGCCTGCGACGGAATGTTCTACCGCGGAAAGACGGTCGTTGTGGTCGGCGGTGGAAATACGGCTGCAGCAGACGCAATGCTCCTCTCCCGCGTGGCAAAAAAGGTCATCCTCGTCCACCGCAGGGATACGCTCCGCGCGACGAAGATCTACCATGAGCCGTTAATGAAAGCGGAAAATGTGGAATTTCGCTGGAACAGCACCGTCTCTGAACTTCTTTACGACAAAAAAATCACCGGCATCATCATCAAAGATGTGAATACCGGTGAGGAATCACAGATAGATTGTGATGGAATATTTATCAGTGTTGGAAGAGTACCCGCCACGGAGTTAGTAAAAAATCAGCTTGATCTGGATGCCTCCGGCTATGTAATCGCCGATGAGTCCACTAAGACCAACCTCCCGGGTGTCTTCGTCGTAGGTGATGTGCGCACCAAAGTGCTTCGCCAAGTGGTGACTGCGGTAGCGGACGGTGCAATGGCTGCGCACCATGCGGAAGAATATCTTATGACGGAAGCATGAAACTGAATTCTACCGCTGTGCTCTCCCGATCCACGGAACTGCACTCCAGATTTCGCACAAACACACTGCCCCCGTGCAGTTCCACGATGTTTTTCACAAGGGTAAGGCCCAGACCGGTTCCGGGCTCGGTTCTGGACGGGTCTTCCCGATAAAAACTGTCCCAGACCTTCTCAAGCGCCTGCTCAGACAGGTGCTTTGCTGTATTCTCAATGCGGAAGTATACCTTTCGTCCCTCGCGGTAGATCCAGATATGGATCTTGCCGCCGACCGGCGTATATTTGCAGGCATTGCTCACCAGATTGGTGATCACCTGGGCGATCCGGTTCTCATCCGCGATCACTGACACCTCGTCCTTCACTTCCCAGGAAAGTTCCAACTGTTTTTCCTCAAGCATCGGCGAAAACCTCTCTGTCATAGATCGCGCCAGCTCTGTCAGCGAAAACGTCTCTGAGGACAATTTGATCTTTCCGGCCTCCAAACGGGACAGCTCCAGCATCTGAAGCACCATCGCATCCATCTTCTCGGTCTCCTCTAAAATGACCGAAAGATAATACTCCTTCTTCTCCGCATCGATTCCCTCCTGAACCGCCTCTGCGTAACTGTGAATCACCGCCAGTGGGGTTTTCAGTTCGTGAGTGATGTTAGAGATGAGCTGTTTGCGGTGTTCCTCCGCACTTTTTGCGTAGTCTAACGCGGTGTTTAGGCGCTGCACCTCATTTTTCAGATTTACAATCTCGTAATGCGAGTCACTGATATATTGCTGCAGTACTCTGGGTTCCTTCCACTCCGCCGACGGGATGGCCGGAGTGCCCGCCTCGACCGCAGCGACCATCAACTCCAACGGACGGGTCAGCTTCTCGCGGATCCGGCGAAGGATCAACACGACAACTGCCGTGACCAGTGCAAAGGTCACTACATAAAACGGAATCATGCGAAGCATCGTGTACGGAAGGGGCCAGCATCGGATTGCGACCACGAGATCAAACGTGCCGCTCTCATCCTCATAGTTGTTTCTCGTGCTGATAAATACGGTGTTCCACAAATTTCCTTCCCGGTAGATGTTTCTGTTCCCGGGATATTCCTGCATTCCGGCCACAAATTCAGGAAGACCGGAGTACTGTATTCCATCAATGGTAAACGTATCATAGTCAACCAACGTCGCGCTGAGGCACTCGCCACGCACCGTTTGAAGCTTTCGATCTGCAGGAGGCTCCATCGAAAATAGCTTATTCCAACTATATCCGCCAATTGCTCTTTCATACAGATAGGAAAATTCGTACGGAAAGAACTGATCTCCTTCAAAGTATCCGGTCATGCTAATCTCAGGCCAAAATGCGATCATGAAATTCATGGGACTCCGCGAAGATTCCAGTCCCAGCCAAGGCGCAAAAACCTCCGCGCCGCCTTCCACCTGATCCATGTCCACATATCCGACCCGGGTTTCCCTTTCCCCTTGCTCGTTTTGAACCGTGTAGGTAAATGAGAAATGATTTCCGCTCTCAAGGATCAGTTTTTTTTGATCACCCTCATGTTCGTAAAAGAACGAAGCCGCTTCAAATCCATAAAGCATATCCCATTTGCCCCAGTACCAGTCATCGGACCCGATGGATGAGGGCATTTGCTTCAGCATGATCGGCAATGTTCGTTGAATCCTCATCCCCATATAGGGCCTTGTGCTCTGAATGATCATGGATGCATATTCCACGCCCGGAGCTTCTTTGTATTCCTTAGAAACCTGATTCCTTTTATGAGAGTAGCCCTCCAAATAATCCAACAATTCATATTGTATCTGGAAACGGACATCCGATGCCACCGCCCAGGTCAGGCCTCCGGCCATGGCAAGCCACAGACAAAGTGCCAGCAGGATAATTCGGTGGGAAAGTTCTTTGTAACTGATCAGACGTTTCCGTTCCCTCTCCGTCTTCAATGGACGAGAGGTCTCGTTCGATTCATTTTCTCTATTTTTTCTCATCCTCACACCTCCAGCTTATACCCCGCTTTCACCACTGTCCTGATCATGTCGGCCGCCTCACCCAGTTTGTCCCTCAGACGTCGGATATGTGTATCCACAGCGCGGGCCTCACCCTCATAATCGTAGCCCCAGCACTTGATCAGAAGCTGCTCGCGGCTGAGCACCATATTGCGATTGCGCATCAGGCACAGCAGTAAAGCGAATTCCTTGGGAGTCAGATTGATCTCGGAATCCTTCACAAACACCCGCTGTGACGAGAGTACGATCCGGATGTCGCCCGCCGTGAGCTGATCACCGGTCAGCACATTGCCCCGGCTTCGGTTGATGAGTGCGGTGATCTTCGCGTAAAGAACCGCCAGCGAAAACGGCTTTGTCACGTAATCGTCCGCTCCCAGCTCGTAACCCAGAAGCTTATCCTCCTCGTCCGACAGCGCGGTCAGGAAAATGATCGGAATATCACTGTGCTTTCTCAGCGCCCGACAGACCGAGAGGCCATCCAGTCCCGGCATCATAATGTCCAGCAAAACACCATCGAATTCATTGTTCTCCGCAAGTGAAAGTGCCTCCAGACCGTTTTTTGCCGGACTGGGCAGATCTCCGCGACTCTTGAAATAATCGCAGATCACCTCCAGCAATTTCGGTTCATCCTCAGCGATCAAAATTCGTTGATTCACGAGTTCTCCCTCCCTTCTGCCTTCACGATAGCAAGCTGATATGTACTTTGTGTGACAATTTGAAAAAATCTTATGATTTCACTGTCAATCGTTCGTGTTATTTGTTTATATCATAGCATATGCAGGACCGAATTACAACGAAGGCGATTCCTTCTGCCATGATTTTCCCCTTTACAGAAACGATTTCTTCATATATGATATTTACGGGTAACAGCGTGAATTTTCCTCATGTTTTTATCACCTGTATATCAAATTTCAGTTTTTTTTGGGAGAACGGGATGAACAAACCCCTGAGATTTACCTTCAAAAAAGGCGATCTGATTGCGATCCTTTTGGTCATTATTCTGGCGGTCACTACCGCCGTTATGTTTCTGCCGCAAGGCAGCTCCTCTGAGGAGTCAGTTGTACAGATCTGGCAGGATGGAAAACTGATCAGGGAACTCCCCCTTACGGCAAATGAAACGATCCGGGTGGCCGGTTCCTACGAAAACACCGTGGAGATCCGTGACGGCCGTGTGGCGATCACTGCAAGTGACTGCCCCGGCTCTGACTGTGTTCATAGCGGATGGATTGACCGTGAAGGGCGAAGCATCGTCTGCCTTCCCAATCGCGTGGAGATTCGAATCACCGGAACCGGCGATGTGGACTTTGTGGTGAGGTGACGGCATGAAAACAACGAGACACCTGACGCTCTGCGCGATGATGATCACCCTCGCGCTGGCTCTTTCTTATGCAGAGCGGTTCATTCCGCTGCAGATGGCGATCCCCCTTCCCGGTATTAAGTTAGGGCTTGCCAATATCGTCACTTTGGTTGCCCTGTACCTGTTGGGCGCAAAAAGTGCATTTATCATTTTGATTCTGCGCTGTTTCCTCGGCGCAATCTTTGGCGGAGGCATCACCGGACTGTTTTTTTCGCTGACCGGCGGTATTCTCTCCATGGCTGTCATGACGCTGGCCGGCAGAATCTCTCTGTTCTCCGTCTACGGCGTGAGCATTCTGGGTGCTGCCGCCCACAATATTGGACAGATTGGAATTGCGATGTTCCTGATGAAATCCGTTTATATCGGTGCGTATCTGCCCTATCTTCTTCTAGTCGGCCTGTTCACCGGTTTTGCCACCGGGAGTGCCGGTGCGGGCATTCTGCGAATTCTGACTTCAGCAGGCCCTACCTCAAAATGCAAGCCATTCCGCTGACGTCCCCGTATCTTATCTCCTTGGATTACAGTCGCGGTTCTGAGCTTTCATCAATAAACAATTTTCAATGGAGGAACAACCTATGAAAAAAACTCTCTCTTTTATCCTGACACTGATCATGGTCATCGGTGTACTCACAGGCTGCTCCGGTACCCCGATCATCTACCACGATGATTGTACCTGCCCTGACGGAAGTCACAATTCCGGTGAGACAGATTTTGTCCCCACAGAAGGATCGATTAAGACCGGTCTGGCCATCGTGACCTCGATCAAGGACAGCGAGAATGCAAAGCATGCTGACTACGATGTGACTTTAGTTGCGGTTACGGTAGATG
>JAFQDI010000133.1 GCA_017416055.1 Lachnospiraceae bacterium | reverse complement strand
TCATGATTGCGATTCCTTTAGGTATCACGGCTGCGACACATCAGTACAGTGTGAGAGACTATGTGGTGACGATTCTGGTTATGATCGGAATTTCCTTGCCGTCCTTCTTCTTTGGACAGATGTTGAAAGACATGCTGGCACTGAAGCTTGGATGGTTCCCGCCCTCCGGATTGATTGATGCGACAGCTTCCTACACGGGAATTGACCTGCTCATGGATTATGCGAGACATATGTTCATTCCCATTCTCACCATCGTGATCTTAAGTATCGGTCCGAGAATGAGAATGACCAGAACGAACATGTTGGAAGTGCTGAATTCCGATTACATCCGCACCGCACGTGCGAAAGGTCTGAAGGAGAGCAAAGTCATCAACAAGCACGCATTCCGCAACACACTGATCCCGCTGGTAACCTCCATGGCCGGACTGATCCCGTCCCTGTTCTCCGGTGCGATCATCACCGAGCAGGTATTCGACCTTCCCGGTATCGGTAACATCGCGCTGGATGCGATGAATCGTGGAGATATCCCGTTCATCATGGGCTACAATATGTTCCTTGCGCTTCTTAGCGTATTGGGTGTGTTACTTGCCGATTTGATGTACGCGGTGGTTGACCCCAGAGTAAAATTAGAGTAAGGAGGAGTACGATGGACGAACTGAAAAAAGACCGGATTGAAGAGTCGGTCGAAGAGCAGATCGCAGGACAGAGTATCACAGATACCGAGACTCCTCTGGATAAAAATGTGAGATTGATGTCACCTACCCGTATGGTGGTGCGTCGTTTCTTCCGCTCAAAACTCAGTATTATCGGACTGATCATGGTCATCGGTCTGTTCCTGTTCAGCTTTCTCGGCCCGGTGATCTACACCGAGTGGGGAGAGATCGAACTGGATGAGAGCGGAAAGACCAAGTATTCCATCAGTGAGACCACTTACGTGGTGGACGGAGTGGAGTACACCGTAAAGCAGACCACCGAGACATATTTGAAGGACAATTTCCTGGCACCGCCTTCCGCAGAGCATATTCTCGGAACGGACAATGAGGGTTACGACGTGTTTGTCCGTCTGATGTACGGTGGCCGAATTTCCCTGACCGTAAGCTTTATTGCCGTGTTTGTCATCACCATCCTCGGTGTGATCATGGGTGGTATCTCCGGATATTTTGGCGGAAAGATTGATAACGTGATCATGCGTCTGTGTGATGTTTTGATCTGTCTGCCCGGCATTCCGATCCTGCTGATCATCAGCACGATCCTGGACGCTTCCGACATCGATGCGAAATATCGTATTTATCTGCTGATGATTTATCTGACATTGTTCTCCTGGCCGGGAACCGCACGTCTGGTGCGTGGGCAGATATTGTCCCTTCGCGAGCAAGAGTACATGGTGGCAGCTGAGGCGATGGGTTATTCTACTTCCCGTAAGATTTTTAAGCATCTTGTTCCCAACGTAATGCCCCAGTTGATCGTGCAGATGAGTTTGAGTCTTGGAAGCATGATCCTCTACGAGGCGACTCTGTCCTACCTGAATTTGGGTGTTAAGGCACCTTACGCGGCTTGGGGAACAATGATCAATATTATTTCAACCAACCAAAATGTCCTGCAGAACCACTGGAATGTGTGGGTTCCTGCCGGTATTTGTATCGTAATCGCAGTTTTGGGCTTTAACTTCGTGGGCGACGGCCTGCGTGATGCGCTTGACCCGAAGGCAAGGAGATAAGAGATGAAAAAGCAGGAGAATAACAAGCATTATCTTTCCGGCAAAGAAGTCCGCAACATTGCCAAGGCAAATGCGAAAGAGATCAAACGGCTGGAAAAATACAAAAACCGCAGGGCGGAAGAGTCTGAGTTTCTGACGCAGATGAAAGATGAACAGAATATTCTGGAGATTGACGATCTGCACACCTACTTCTTTACGGAGCAGGGTGTGGTGAAGGCAGTCAACGGCGTATCTTACAGCATCCCGAAGAATGCGACCGTGGGCGTTGTGGGAGAGTCCGGCTGTGGAAAATCCGTGACCAGTATGTCTGTCATGCGACTGATTCAGGGACCTCAGGGACAGATCTACTCCGGAGACATCCGCTTCAAAGCTTACGACTATAAACGTGACGAGAAGGGAAACCCGATTCCGAAGGCAGACGCTCCCGGCGAATTCGAGATGGAAGAGAAGGTGTATGACATCGCTAAGATGCCCATGAGTGAGATTCACCGTATCCGCGGAAAGCAGATCGCGATGATTTTCCAGGAGCCGATGACATCCTTAAATCCCGTATTTACCATCGGTGAGCAGCTTGACGAGGTGACCTTTATCCATACGCCAGGCGCGACCAAGGAGATGGCGAAGGAGAAATCCTTAGAGATGCTTAACCTGGTCGGGATCGCGATGCCGGAGCGTGTTTACAATGCATTCCCTCACGAGCTTTCCGGTGGTATGCGTCAGCGCGTCATGATTTCCATGGCACTGGCGGCAAATCCCCGTCTGATTATCGCGGACGAGCCCACCACGGCGTTGGATGTGACCATTCAGGCGCAGATCCTTGATTTGCTTCGCGATCTGAAGACGAAAATCGACGGATCCATCCTCCTGATCACCCACGATTTAGGCGTGATCGCGGAGATGGCAGATTACGTGGTAGTTATGTATGCAGGACGAGTGATTGAGAAGGGAACGGTCTCCGAAATCTTTCACAATCCTCTGCATCCCTACACCATCGGTCTGCAGAAATCGAAGCCTACGTTAGATTCCGACAGCGATACGCTGTTCAATATTCCCGGCAATGTACCGAACCCGGTCAATATGCCGAACTACTGTTACTTTAAGGAAAGATGCGGAAAGTGTGTGAAGAAGTGCTCCGGCGATTATCCGGGCATGGTTCAGGTGAGCCCCACTCACTTTGTCGCGTGTCATTTGTACGAGGAGGAGAAGTGAGATGGCTGATGAGAAAGTAATTCAGACGGAACCCTTCGATCCCGAGGCGCTTTTGGAAGTCCGTCACCTGCGTAAGTGCTTCCCGCTGAAGAAAACCATCACCGGAAAGGTGACGCAGGAATTGGTGGCAGTCGATGATGTTTCCTTTAAGTTGAAAGCGGGCGAGACCCTGGGCATCGTAGGAGAGTCCGGCTGCGGGAAGACCACCATGGGAAGAGCGATCTTAAAGCTCCATCAGCCGGACGGCGGTCAGATCATCTTCGATGGAAAAGACATCACAAACTATACCTCTGCTCAGATGCGGGAAATCCGCAAGCAGATGCAGATTATCTTTCAGGACCCCTACTCCTCGCTACCTCCCAGAAGTACGGTCGGCGGTATCCTCTCCGAGCCGGTAGAGGTGCACAACATCGTGCCGAAGGCAGAGGTGAAGGATTACGTGCTGAACCTGATGGAGAAATGCGGTCTGAGAGATTACTACTATGAGAGATACCCTCATGAGTTCTCCGGCGGTCAGCGCCAGCGTATCTGTATCGCCCGCGC
>JAFQDI010000132.1 GCA_017416055.1 Lachnospiraceae bacterium | reverse complement strand
CCGCAACCAGAGCATTGCACTGGACGGCTTATCCGGAGCGCGTGGTGAGAGCAGTCAGTATTTTGGCAGAAAAAACCGGTATTTACGGGATGATCGGCGGCCAAACTGTAGATGTGGAACTGACCGGAAAACCGGTGCCGGAGAACAAACTTAAGTTTATCTATGCGTTGAAGACAGGAGCACTTTTGGAGGCTGCGATGATGATCGGTGCGGTCTTAGCGGGGGCAGATGACGACACGGTAAAGCTGGCCGGAAGTGTGGCGTTGAAGGTCGGGCTGGCTTTCCAGATCCAGGATGACATTCTGGATGTAACCAGTACCACCGAGGAACTGGGTAAACCGGTATTGAGTGATGAAAAGAATCAGAAAACCACTTACGTTACGCTGCATGGCCTTGAGGCGGCCAGACAGAAGGTGAAAGAACTGTCTGAGGAGGCGGTTTCTGCGATGCACGCGATTCACGGCGAAAATGCATTTCTGGAGGAATTGATCCTTTCGCTGGTTAATCGCTTGAAGTAAAGGAAGAATATCATGTTAGAATACATTGAACAGCCGTCCGATATCAAGGACAAATCTGTCGGCGAGCTGGAAACACTTGCACAGGAAATACGAAATTTTCTGCTGGACAAGGTGAGCCGCACCGGCGGTCATCTGGCTTCCAGCCTCGGTGTTGTTGAGTTGACGCTGGCACTGCTTAAGGTACTGGACCTGCCGGAGGACAAGATCATCTGGGATGTGGGCCATCAGGCGTATCCGTATAAGGTGTTGACCGGACGAAAGAAAGGTTTTGACCATCTTCGCGAGATGGGTTACATGAGCGGGTTTCCGAAACGTCACGAGAGCGTATACGATTCTTTTGACACCGGTCACAGCTCGACCTCGATCTCGGCCGGTATCGGTATGGCGAAGGCTAGAGACCTGCTGGGTCAGAAAAACCGCATCGTTGCGGTGATCGGAGACGGATCCCTGTCAGGCGGCATGGCTTATGAGGCGCTGAACAATCTCTCTGAGCTAAATAGCCAGATGATCGTCATCGTCAACGACAATAATATGTCTATCTCGGAGAGCAAGGGCGGTTTTTCCAATCATTTGGCAAAGATTCGTCTGAACGCCGGATATAATAACTTAAAATATGGTCTGAAAGGATCTTTGGCCAAGATGTCCGGCGTGGGCATGAGCCTGGATCTTGTACTCAGCAAGGCAAAGAAGGGTGTAAAGGATCTGATTTTGCCGAGAAATCTGTTTGAGGACTTCGAAGTCACCTATGTCGGTCCGGTGGACGGACATAATTTGGGTGTACTGATTGAGGTGCTTGGCCGTGCGGTGAAGTTGAATCGCCCCATCGTCATCCATGTGAAGACAGAGAAGGGACGCGGCTATGAGCCTGCGATCAAGAACCCGTCCGGATTCCATGGGGTGGAGCCGTTTGATCTTCCCACCGGAAAACCGTTGAATGAGAAGAAGGGAATGTCCTACACAGATGTATTCTCGCGGACAATGTGTGAGCTTGGTGAGGAGTACCCCGAACTGGTCGCGGTGTCAGCTGCGATGAAGGACGGCACCGGTCTGTCGAAGTTTGCAAAGCGATATCCGGATCGATTCTTTGATGTAGGGATAGCGGAGGAGCATGCAGTGACGTTTGCTGCAGGTATGGCCGTTGGCGGACTGCGTCCGGTGGTGGCGATTTATTCCTCATTCCTGCAGAGAGCGTACGATCAGATGATTCACGACGTTTGTCTGCAGAAACTTCCGGTGATTTTTGCGGTGGACAGAGCCGGTTTGGTGGGCAAGGATGGACCGACGCATCACGGAGCATTTGATTTGAGTTACCTCAGCAATATTCCCGGCATGACAGTGATCGCGCCGAAGAATAAATATGAGTTAAAAGCCGCATTAGCCTATGCAGTGAAGTGTGACGGGCCGGTGGCAATCCGTTATCCCAGAGGAACCGCGTGGACGGGACTTAAAGATCGGCAGGAACCCTTCGAAACCGGAAAGAGTGAAGTGCTGTTCACCGGAAAAGAGGTGGCAATCCTGGCGGTAGGAAGTATGGTGGAAACTGCAGTCAAGGCAGCAGAGTTGCTGAGAGAACGGGGTGTCGAACCTACGGTAGTCAATGTTCGCTTTGTGAAGCCGATGGACAGAGAACGGATCGTGCGTCTCGCACTGAATCATCGTCTGTTGGTGACCATGGAGGAGAACGTGATCACCGGAGGTTTCGGACAGCAGGTCACAGGGCTTTTGAAGGAGCAGCATGAGGACTGCGACTGTCTGAATATTGCATTGCCCGATGAGTTTGTAGAACACGGTACAGTGGCGGAATTGCAGGCATCTCTGGGAATGGACGCGGAGTCCGTTGCCGAGCGCATTTTGCACCGCCTGAAAGGATAAAGCATGAAAGAACGATTGGATGTTCTGCTGGTTTCGCGCGGACTGGCTACCTCCAGAGAGAAGGCGAGAGCCATGATCATGGAAGGAAATGTGTTTGTCAGCGGACAGCGCGAGGACAAGGCCGGAACACAGGTGAAAGATGACGCGGTGATCGAGATCAAGGGACCTACCCTTAAGTATGTGAGCCGCGGAGGTCTGAAGCTGGAGAAGGCGATGAGCCATTTTGATTTGACCCTGGACGGGAAAGTCTGTATGGATGTGGGCGCTTCCACAGGAGGTTTCACTGACTGCATGCTTCAGAATGGCGCAGTTAAAGTGTTTTCCGTGGATGTTGGCTACGGACAGCTGGCGTGGTCTCTGCGGCAGGATGAACGCGTGGTCTGCATGGAGAAGACGAACATCCGGTATGTGACACCGGAGGATATCGGAGAGGGGATCGATTTCGTCTCCATCGACGTGTCCTTTATCTCTCTGACGAAGGTACTGGGACCGGTTCATGCGCTGATGAACGAGGGAGCGGAGATGGTATGCCTGATCAAGCCCCAGTTCGAAGCCGGTCGCGAGAAGGTAGGCAAGAAGGGCGTTGTTCGCGAGCCGGAGACCCACTTGGAAGTCATCGTAAAGGTGCTGGAGTTTGCGAGAGATTTAGGCTTCTCCGCACAGAATCTGGAGTTTTCGCCGATCAAGGGACCGGAGGGAAATATCGAGTACCTGCTTCATCTGAGAAAGGATGGTCAGGCGCAGCTTGCCGAGGGAATCGAACCGGAGATGATCGTTCGTAAGGCACACGACACATTGAATTGAGATACGCGGGAGAAAGCCGATGAAATACTTTTTTCTGGTGCCCAATGAGGACAAAGATCCAAAGGGCGAAGCGACGAAAAGAATAAGAACATATCTGGAAGAGAGAGGCTGTGTCTATAAAGTGCGGAAACCGTTCTGTGAATTGTCCGGAGAAAAAGGCTGTACGGCGAGTGGACAGACGAGATCCTACAAATACACAGATCCGGCACAGGTGCCTGAGAAGACCCAGTGCGTGATCGTATTGGGCGGAGACGGAACGCTGATTCAGGCAGCCAGAGACCTGGCTGATTTGGCGATTCCGTTTATTGGGGTAAACCTAGGCACCTTGGGCTATTTGGCAGAACTGGACATTCAGAGCGTGGAGGAGAGTCTTGACGCGCTGATTGAGGACAAAATGGTTGTTCAGGAGCGTATGATGGTCGCGGGAACCCTGATCCGTGACGGTCAGGTGATCGAGGAAAACATTGCGCTGAACGAGGTGGTTTTGGGACGAGGCGGTGCGCTCAACGTGATCCGCTTCACCGTGGAGGTCAACGGCAAATTCTTAAACAGCTACGCGGCGGACGGAGTGATCCTTTCCACACCTACCGGATCCACCGGCTACAATCTGTCTGCAGGAGGTCCGATTCTTGAGCCGGATTCATCGATGATGCTGATGACACCGATCTCACCGCACTCTATGATCAATCGAAGCATCGTGTTCGCGGATACGGCGGAGGTGGAGATCACCTTGACGAAAACCGGAGCAGCAGGGGCACTGGCTGCGTTTGACGGAAACGGATGTGTGGTCGAGGTGCAGGATAACGATCGGATAAAGATACGTAAATCAGAGAAAAAAACGAAGATTATGACACTGAGTAAAGAAAGCTTTCTGGAGATTTTGCGGAACAAGATGTCCGGAGAGTAGGAAAACCAATCAGGAGAAGGGCGCGTAAAGAGATGAAAGTTGATCGACACGAGAAAATTATTGAATTGATCGGCCTGTACGAGATTGAGACGCAGGAGGAGTTGGCACAGAAGCTGAATGAATCCGGATATAAGGTGACACAGGCGACAGTGTCCAGAGACATTAAGGAGCTGAAGCTGTTCAAAGTTCCGGCAGCGGACGGAAGACAGAAATATGCGCTGTTTCGTCAGGAAGAAAGCGACGGGCTGGATGGAAAATATGTGCGCGTGTTCAAGGATGGATATCTGTCCATGGCGATGGCACAAAATATTTTGGTGATCAAGACGGTTCCCGGCATGGCGATGGCGGTGGCTGCGGCATTGGATAAATTCCAGTTTCCGGAGATCGTGGGTTGTATCGCCGGCGACGATGTGATCATGTGCGCGATCCACAATGTGGATGAGACGTTACTTGTGATGGAGAAACTGCGCAAACTGATTGGATAAGATGGAGGAGAAGCGATGCTTTCAACCATTCATGTCAAAAATTTTGCCCTGATTGATGAGGCGAATGTGAACCTCGGATCGGGCCTCAATATTCTCACCGGTGAAACCGGTGCAGGTAAATCCATTCTGATCGACGCGGTAAATGCGGCGTTGGGTGCGAAGGTGAGCCGCGACATCATTGGAAAACACGGAGACTATGCATTGATCGAGCTGATTTTTGTGGTGGAGGAGCCGGACAAGATCGCGTTGCTCAATGAAGCGGATGTGTACCCTGAGGAAGACGGAACATTGATTCTGTCCAGACGGATCACCGAGAGCCGCAATGTGTGTCGGATCAATGACGAGACGGTGACGATGTCTAAGCTTCGTGCGGTAACCGGATATCTGATCGATATCCATGGCCAGCATGAACACCAGTCACTGCTGAACCGACAGAAACATTTGGAGATTCTGGATG
>JAFQDI010000008.1 GCA_017416055.1 Lachnospiraceae bacterium | reverse complement strand
GGCACTGTGCCGTGCACTGGGGATGCCCACGACAGATATTTTGGATGTTCCGGTGACACCGGCGGGGTACTATGGCGGAGACCTCTCCAATATGTGCGGATTTGCCAGCGAATACACGACGAGCTACGTGCAGTATAAGCCGGAAATTGAATTTACTCAAGAGGTAGTGCTGCACGGAGGAGAGGTACTTCATGGCCATTCGAGTGCCCAGACAGATCAGGATATCGTGGTGGTGGGGGACTCTTTCCGGGTTGGTCTGCATAACCATCTTTATCGGGATTTTTCCAATGTAACTCACACACACCGCAACTATATGTATGAGAATGTCGTGATTGAAGCACTTTCTGCATTGGGAGAGGGAGATGTTCTTGTGTTGGAAGCGGTTGAGCGTTATGATTATCAAAATGTGACAGCGGCGATAGGTCTCGAAGCGCTGTTAAAACAGTAAAAAGAAGGAAAACAGCCAAACCGCAACGATTTGGCTGTTTTTCAGTCATCATTTTATCGTTTTCACATATTCCAGCAGCACTTCCCGCTCATTTCTCGCGGGCTCGTCCAGAACCCACTCAAGACAAGCATCCAAAATCCTGCCGATTTCCTTGCCCGGCTGGATTCCGATCGCGATCAGATCCCTGCCGCCGATGGCCAGTTCCTTCAGGGTCAGGCAATCCTCAGCCGCAATAATCTGCTCGTACGCCTCCCGAATCGCGTCGAGAGCAGGGAGATGGACTTTGGCGGCCCATTCGGTCTTGGCCAGATTGTCCGCCAGATTCACCTTCATGAGCCAGGGGAAGCGGTCACGCCCGATCCGGCTGACGAGTCGGCGGATGGCACGCGGCCTGGCCACGGGAAATTCGGTTCCGATGCTCACGCAGTCACGCATACTGTCGTGGTAACGAACCAGCGCAGTCACATTATCGACGGTGTAATTGTCAAACTTTAAGCGGCGCAGTGCAGTGTGAGTGATATCTGCACCGACAAAGGCGTGCTGCTTGAAATGTGTCGTGCCGTCCGCATCCGTGCGCAGACAATCCGGCTTTCCCATGTCGTGAAAAAGCATGGTGAGGCGCAGAATCGGGTCGGGCTCCACGTGGAGCAGGGACTGAATGGTATGTTCGCCCACAGAGAGGTCGTGGAATAAGTTGCGCTGTGAAACCTCCATCATCCGGTCAAATTCCGGCAGAACGACGGCGGTAATGCCGGTTTCATAGGCGGTTCGAATGTAATCCGGGTGAGGGGAGGTAATCAGTTTAACCAGCTCCGTCTGGATACGCTCCTGACTGATCAGCCGAAGATTTCCAGCCATTTTTTTGATAGCGGCCTTCGTTTTTTCTTCAATTGTAAATCCGAGCTGAGCGGAAAAACGGACTGCGCGCATCATGCGGAGAGCATCCTCGCGGAAGCGCTCCTCCGGGTCGCCCACACAGCGGATAATCTTGTTTTCCAGATCGGAAAGACCGTCGAAACAGTCCACGACACCTTCGCCGGGGCGGTAGGCCATGGCGTTGATGGTGAAATCGCGGCGCTTTAAGTCCTCAACGAGGCTGGGAGTAAAGGTAACGCTTGTGGGATGGCGGCCATCCTGATAGTCGCCATCCACGCGGTAGGTGGTCACTTCGAACCCTTCCTGTTTGATCATAACAGTCACGGTGCCGTGTTCAATGCCGGTATCAATGGTCCGGCGAAAAATCGATTTGACCTGTTCCGGAAGTGCGGAAGTGGTAATGTCCCAGTCGCCCGGACTTCTTTCAAGGATTGTGTCGCGGACACAGCCGCCGACAGCGTATGCCTCGAAGCCGGCTTCTTCCAGTTTGCGGATAATCCAATCGACCGGTTCGGGAATCGGTATCTGTATCATAAAATCTCCTGCGATAGTGTTTTTATGTAATTATCTTACCACCAAACACGCCACTTGTGCAAGCCCCTGTTGCGAAACTTCCTGTGGCCGGCATAAATCCCCTGTCTGTTTCATAAGTTGGAATAGTCCGTTTTGGATGAGACCGGTTAGAGGGAGGAAGAAGATGAGCGAACGAGGGATGGCTGTATTAAATCAGTATGACTTTGAGGTGACGCGGATCGGAAAAGCGAGGGGTGCGCTGCTGGTGGAGACGGATGCCGGATTGAAATGGGTGGCGGAGAGCAACAAGACAGAGACGAGGATTCAGCTGGAGCAGCAGGTATTGGCGATGCTTAGGGAAATCGGATTTCCGGCGGAGCAGTATGTGGCAAATAAGGAAGGGAACTGGATCTCAAAGGATGAGTACCAACATCCGCACGTGGTCAAAGACTGGTTTTGGGGACGCGAGTGCAATGCCAGAGATGAGCGCGATTCCATGGATGCGATTGCGATTTTGGCTAGACTTCACCTCGCACTGAAGCAGATCGACCTCACGGTGGAACCGATTACTGACCTTCATGATCTCTGGAGTCGCCATAACCGGGAGATGGGGAAGGTCAGAAAATATGTGAAGGCCAGGAACGGAAAAAGCAATCTGGAGCAAAACATTATGGAAACGATCGCGGAGTATCTGGATCAGGGAAAGCGAGCCGTTGAGCTGCTGGAAAAAAGTGAGGCCGGGCCGGCAATGCAGCTTTGTCACGGCGAGTATAGCTATCATAATGTACTGCTGGACAACGGTAGTTACGGCGTGATCAGTTTTTCTGCGGTACATACCGGCTACCGGTCGGAAGATCTTTATTATTTTATGAGAAAGGTGTTGGAGAAAAACCATTGGAGTCTGCGTCTGGGAGCGCGCATGCTGGAGACGTACAATCGGATTTTTCCTATGGGACAGGGGGATTGGAATTTGTTGTATTTACTGTTTCTCTACCCTGAAAAATACTGGAAACAGCTAAATTACTATTATAATACACGAAAAAGCTGGATTTCCGACAGAAATCGTGATAAAATCGTGCTCATAGAGCAACAGAGAGAGGGTAGGAATGCATTTTTGGATTTCCTGAATCAACGAACAGAGTTCGAATAACGACAGAAAGCGAGAAGATAAGATGATTGAGAGACAACCGTTTGGTGTGACTGCGAAAGGAGAACCGGTGACGGCCTATCTTTTGACCAATGCATCGGGAATGCGCGTGAAGCTCCTTGATTTTGGGGCGGCGATTGCGGAAGTTTGGACGCCGGACCGGAAGGGACACTTTGAAAATGCAGTGCTGAGTTTTGATTCTCCGGCGGGATATGAGGAGCATGCGGATGCTTATATCGGAGCAGTGGTTGGACGCGTGGCAAACCGTATTGCGGGTGCTTCCTTTATGCTTCACGGAAAGACTTATCATCTGGGACAGAATGACGGAAAGAATAGTCTTCACGGTGGCGTGGACAGTTATTCTCTTCGCATATGGGGTGCGGAGTTGAACGAACTGCGGAATCGTGTGACGTTCAAACTGTTCAGTGGTGACGGTGATCAGAACTATCCGGGAAATCTTTGGATCAAAGTGACCTATACATTAACGGATGATGGGGAGTTGAAGATCAGTTACCAAGCAAAGGCGGATCAGATGACGCTTCTCAATTTGACAAACCATTGCTATTTTAACCTGAGCGGAAAGGGCTGGGGAACAGAGATTCTTGACCACAAGCTTTGGATCAACGGTGACCGGATCACGCCTGTCGACGAGGCGTTGATTCCTACCGGAGCGTTCCTTCCTGTGGAGGGAACGCCGATGGATTTCACTGTGCCGAAGACCGTGGGCAGAGACATTCTGGCGGACGATGAGCAGCTGAAGATTGCGGGAGGCTACGATCACAATTGGATGCTGAACGAAGGTAAGAATCAATTAATCTTTTACCATCCGGAAACCGGACGGCGGATGACGATGACGACAGATTTGCCCGGAGTTCAGGTGTATTCCGGCAATTTTCTGGAGGAAAAGCACAGTGGAATTTGTTTTGAAACGCAGATTCCACCGGACGCGATTCACCACGATAATTTCCCGAACTGCATTCTGATGCCGGATCAGGAGTTTGAGAGCGAGACTGTGTATCGGTTTGACGTGGCAGAGGACGAGTTTTGGGCGTAAAGGCAGGATAGTGTCCGATAAAGAATGGAGAGTTACAAATGAGAGCGAGAAAACGTTTATTGAAAAACATTGTTTTTTTAACGATGCTTTTGGTGATGATATTCGGATGTACCGCTTGTGTTCAAAAACAGCCTGTAACCGCGACAGAAGAGCCGACGGAGGGCCCGACAGAAGAGCCAACGGAAACCCCGACGGAAGAGCCAACGGAAGCGCCGACAGAAGAGCCGACGGAGGCACCGACGGAAGCACCAACGGAAGTACCGACGGAAGCACCGACAGAAGAGCCGACGGAAGTCCCGACAGAAGAGCCAACGGAGGCACCGACAGAAGAGCCAACGGAGGCACCGACAGAAGAGCCGACGGAAGTCCCGACAGAAGAGCCAACGGAGGCACCGACAGAAGCACCAACGGAGGCACCGACAGAAGCACCGGTAGAAGAACCTTCGGAGGTATCCCCGGAAGATTATGGTGAGGAAGCGGAGGTTTGGGGCGAGGTGATTGCAGCTGCGGACTTCAAGGTCAAACAGTATGATTATGACGGTGCGATCGGCTTGTTGGAAAGCCGGGAGGGATACAGCGAGTCGGCACTGCTACAGGCAAAGGTCGAGTGGTATCGTGCGAAAAAGGCCCTTTGCGTGGAAAACACACCGGACATGGTTGCTCATGTGTTCACACACTCCCTCATTGTCGATTTTGACCGGGCGTTTGACGGAGATGACCGAATGTACGCCTACAACAAGGACATGTTGACGGTGGACGAGTTCAAAAAGATCCTTCAGTCGCTGTATGATCGGGGATATGTGCTGGTGAGTCTGCACGATATGGCGGAGCTTGGACCTGACGGAACGATGCGGGCGAAAAGCATTTGGCTGCCGAGGGGGAAGAAACCGTTAGTATTTTCGCAGGACGACGTGAGTTATTATCACGTTTATGAGGGAGATGGATTTGCGGACTGCCTGTTTGTGGATGAAAATGGGAAGGTAAAGAACAAATATACCGATGCCGCCGGAAATGTGTTGGTTGGAGATTACGACATGGTGCCGATTCTGGACACCTTCGTTGAGGAACACCCGGACTTTTCCTATCATGGGCGGAAAGGCATTCTCGCGATGACCGGATACAACGGCCTGTTTGGGTATCGAACCGACACTGATTATCTGGAGCGCACAAATCTTCTGCCGGATCAGCAGGCGTGGCTGGATGCACATCCGGAGTATAATTATGAAGCGGATTGTGCGGCGGCAAAGGCGGTTGCAGATGCGATGAAGGCAAACGGCTGGGAGTTTGCCAGTCATTCCTGGGGTCATATTCCCATGAATACTGCAGACATGGCTTGGATTCAGAGAGACACCTTAAAGTGGCAGCTGCGAGTGGAGCCGATTCTCGGAAAGACTGACGTCTTTATTTATGCATACGGCGCGGATATCCATAGTACGGCCACATACCCTGCGGACAGCGAGAAGTATCAGTTTTTAAAGGCGGCAGGATTTAATTATTTTTGTAATGTGGACGGAAGTTCCTTGAATTGGTGTCAGTTGGGGTCGACCTATTTGAGACAGGGCCGAATGAACCTGGACGGATACCGGCTGATGACGGGTCCGGAGCGTGTGGCGGAGCTGTTTGACGCGGAGGAAGTGATTGACAAGAGAAGACCACAGATGTGGAAATAAGACGAAAACGGGGTGCACAAAACACCCCGTTTTCCTGTGTGTAACGTTGTTTACAATGAATTAGTTCTCGCTTGACATAAAGCTGTAGCTTTCCGGAATATATCCCGGACCTTTTTCCAACATCTCCACAATGACACCCCTCACATGAACGCCCATGTTTTTCTGCTGGTCGCGACTCATTTCCTTTACATTGATCGGCTTGCCGAAGGTCAAGGTCACATTGCTTGAACGAATAAACGGTTTGTGATCATCGAACAGGGAAGCCGCGCCGGTGATCGCCACCGGGATAATAGGGCATCCTGACTTGGTGGCCAGTTTCATGGAACCTTCCTTAAAAGGAAGGACCTCGTCGGTTTTGCTGCGGGTTCCTTCGGGCATAATGCAGACGGAAATGCCGTTTTTCAGGTGCTCGATACCGGCGAGAATCATCTTCAAGCCGTCTCGTACATCATCTCGATCCACAAACAGGCAGTTCATGCTCTTTAACCAAAGGTTGATGAGCGGAATCTTTTTGATCTCCGCTTTGGAAACGAAGCCGCAGGGCTCGTTAAAGCGAGAGTAAAGAAGCACACTGTC
>JAFQDI010000131.1 GCA_017416055.1 Lachnospiraceae bacterium | reverse complement strand
TTTCAAGAATCAGTTCCATCACTGCTCCTCCTTTCCCTTGAGTGTCCGCCATGCCGCACTCTGTTCGTACTTAGCTGCCGTTCCGAAAAACAGCGGACGGTTGTGCAGATGGAGGATGTGGCTGGCCTCAGCCACCGCCCCCTGTATGTCGTGGGACACCATGATCACGGTGATCCCGTCCTCGCGATTCAGTCTGCGGATCAACCGGTACATCTCCTCCACCGCTGCCGGATCCAGACCGGTCACCGGCTCATCTAAGAGCAGCACCTTCTGTGCCGCGCACAGCGCTCGCGCCAGCAACACCCTCTGTTTCTGTCCGCCGGACAGATCGCGATAGCAGGCGTCCGCCAGATGCTCCGCCGACAGTCGCTTCAGATTGGCTCTCGCCAGTTCCTTCTCTTTTTTTCCGTAAAACGACCGGTAACCCAGCTTATTTAAGCAGCCGGACAACACCACCTCAAACGCGCTCGCCGGAAAATCCCGCTGAGCCAGCGTCTGCTGGGGCAGATAGCCGATCTCCTGATGATGCAGCCCCTCGCCGAAGGAAATCTTTCCCGCGGATGGCTTCTTCAGGCCCAGAAATGCCTTGATCAAGGTGCTCTTTCCCGATCCGTTCTCGCCCACCACGCAGAGGTAATCCCCCTTATTCACGGTGAAGGAAAGGTCCGTCACCACGGGAACACCCTCATAGGCGAGCTCCACATGTTCACAAGTTAAATATGCCATCGATTTCTCCTCTATTCACAGAGCGCCCACTCCAGATTCACCATGTTCTGCCGCATGATATCCAGATAGGTCAGCCCTGCCTCAAACTCATCCTTCGTCACATTGTGGCAGGAATGGAGAAGCAGCGCCTTGGCGCCGGTATCCTCCGCGATGGTCTGCGCCATCATGTGACTGGAAAACTCTTGATAAAACACCGCCGGGATCTCTTCCTCCCGGATCTTGTCGATCAGAAACGCAACGGTTTTCGCGCTGGGCTCCGTCTCCTCGGCACAGCCGGGGAACGCCGCAAAATACTCAAGATCCATAAACTCCGCCAGATAGCGGAACGGAAAACGGTCCCCCACAATGATCGTGGTGCGCTTCGCCCGCTGGCGGATCGCAAGCATCTCTGCCTTCAGTTCGTCCAATTCGCCCAGATATGCGCTCTCCCGCTCACGGTAGTAGGCCTCTCCCTCGGTGTCAAGCTGACAGAGTGCCTCGGTGATCGCGCTGACGATCAAGCCCGCATTCGCCGGGGATGTCCAGACGTGCTCGTCATATTCCGCCTCATGGAGGTGGTCAGGATCATCACAGACCTCGCCCTCGCCGTGAGCGTGCTTTCCATCGTGATCACTGTCCTCATGGTTGTGGCCGGAACCGAGCAGATTCAAAATCCAGTCCCACAGACCGTTCCAGTGGGTGTGCACCATTCCCTCAGTAATTTCCTCAGTCAGTACCTCAGTCTCCTCCATCATGGAGATCACAGTCTTCCCTTCCACATTCACCGCCTCCAGCACGTCCTTCATCCAGGTGTCCGACTCACCGCCCACATAGATGAAGATATCGCACTCCTCGATCGCAATCATATCCTTCGGCGACGGCTCGTAAGAGTGAAGTTCCTCGCCCGGCGACAACAACATCGTCACCTCGGCGCGAACTCCCGCCACCTGCCTTGCAAAGTCATAGGCCGGAAAGATGGTGGTGACAATCTGAATCTTCCCATCATCCGCCGCGCCGCCCGACGAACCGTCATGGGTTCCGCCTCCGCCACAACCGGCCAGAAGGGACAAACTCACTGCGAGTGCAAGAAGCAATGCCGTAAGCCTACCCTTTTTCAATCTATTCTCAATCATTACGATTACTCCCTCGATACTTCCTTCGGCACTACGCCTTCACCGGCATCGGCCCGCTGCATTTGTCGCACTTTCCGTAGAATACCGTCTTTCTCGGATCGATGCTGATCCGGTGTTCCTCGGCAAAATGTGCGTACAGATGGGAAAGGTCCGGACAGGAAAAATGGACGATCTCGCCGCAGGACTGACATTTCATGGTCAGATTGTCCTCATTCTCGTCGGCAGAGTTCTCCACCGCACAGAAACAGGCACTCTTCATGCCCTCAATATGATATTTCTCCACCCGTCTCTCAGTCGTCAGTCTCTCCAGATGACGGTAAATCGTGGTGACGCTCACCTGCTCACCGGATGCTTGAAAAAATTTCGCCAGATCGCTCACCGTCACGTAATCACCGCGGTGGCCGTCCAGATATTCCACGATCGCCTGGCGCTGTCTGGTCTGATATTCGTTGGTTCTCGCCATGTTGCTTTTCCTCTTTTCCAATTTGAAAACGTTTTTCAATTTAGCATAAAAAAAGCGCGCTGTCAAGGGCTGACAGCGCTGCATTTTGTCGTTCATTTTGATATTTATGGCTGAGGAGGCGTTAACAGATTTCCGTTCGCATCATACCACTTCTGATCCAGCCAGTTCCTGTTCGCATCATATGTATTTACATAATAGGTGCCGTCAAGCTCCCAGATCGTCTCCGTAATGGTACCGTCCGCATTCGTCAGAACATGAACCCACCGGCCAAAGTTATCAATATTCTTGAACTCAATTTCTTTTCCATTCTCCCCGTAAACCCAATAACGCCCGTCGCTATAGTCTGTGCGAACTTTCTGGTCCGAATCGTTATAGACCGTTTTCATCCACGATCCGTCCTCCCAAGTGGTGGTGACTGTGGCCGGCTTTCCGTTTGGATGAAAGGTGTGAACTTCATTGGTCACCGTTCCGTTCGCCCAAGTGATGACGAGCGTTTGACTTCCGTTAACGTGGTCGAATTCTGTCTCCACACGTGTACCGTCAAACTGGATCTCCGTACTTCTGACCGGTTTTCCGTCTGCTCCAAACATGGTTTGGGTCATAGACCCGTCAGTACGTGTGACGATTTCCGTATCCAATACCCCTTCTTCACTATGGATTAACTCAATCTCGGTGCCATCCTTTTCCCGTAAGATGGCACGGAAAACGTTTCCATTCTCATGGTAAGTGTACTTGCGCAGTTCACGTTGTCCATCAGTCAAATAGACCGTCACCTGTATCGGCTGTTCTTTCTCATTATACAGGATATCTTCAATACTTCCGTCTGAATAATCTATGACTTCCTTTGCCATCGTTCCGTCGGTGCGAAATTCTACGGCGTGGCGGTTCCCGGCACCGTCAACATACACACCTCTGATAATATTTCCATTCTCATCCCGCTCAACCTGCGAGAAACGATCTTCTTCCGTCGGCTTCGAGTTGTTCTCTGTCGCATCGGATCCATTCGTTCCGGTGCTTGCAGAAGGCTCTTTCCCCAGCACCACAGTGGCAGATTGGTTCGCCTTCAGCAAGAGCGTGATCTCTTTCTCCTGACCAAACATATTGACCACTGCGGACAACTCCTCTATGTATATGTCGCTGGCCGATGACGGAGATTCTGCCATGTAAGTCCCGATTTTGATCTCTGCGCCGTTCCGGACAAATCCGGACGAATGTCCCGCACGCAGAATCATCTCAAGCGCATCCACGCAATATGCTCTGCCGAGCTGTACGCTCTCAAGGATCTTGTTGGCGTCATCATTCAGAGCTTTTGCGGTCAGAACACACCCTGCTTCATCCAAATACAGTTCAATCTCCGGGTTGATCGTCAAATGGATCAGGACAACGCAGTGTTCAACCGCCGATATCTTGTCCTGTATCTCCTGCGAACCCAAAGTCTCTGCAATATCGCCTTCACTGTCGGCTTCCGTTTCCGGCTTCGTCTCTGCTCCATTTCCCTCATCTAACATCGAACTGCATGCAGAGAGCAGCAACACCAGCACAGCTGCCAGAAAGATCATAATTTTCCGTTTCATCCGTGTCAATTCCCGCTTTCCATTATTCTCAACTGGTATAAGCCCCCGCAATCTCCACCTGACACATCTTCATCGCCTCCAGCGCATTCAGATGGCTTTGCGGCGTCACGCCGGCACAGCATCTCGCGTCCACGCTCACCTTCATCTCCGGCTCCACAGCCTTCAACAAAATCGCATTGGACAGCACACAAATATCCGTGCACAGTCCGACCAACTCAACGGAATCGATCTGATGTGACTGGTAAAGGCTCGCCACATAATGGGACAACTCAACCGATCCAAAAGTGGGTTTATCAAAAATCTCCCGTCCGTTGACCAACTGATTGATCTCGGGATTCAGCTGCCATCCGGGAGTGCCCTTCACGCAGTGAACTACCGGGAGATTCTTTCCCTCCTGCGTCTCCGGATAATTCTCTCTATGGGTATCGCGGGTAAATACCACCGGCCCCCGATGGGTGCGGATCTTCTCCGCAACCGGTCCGACGATCTTTACTGCCTCCGGCGTTCCCAGCGCTCCATCCACAAAATCATTCTGCATATCCACAACGATCAATAATTTTTCCATAAATTCCTCCCAAAACATGTAGAAGCTGTCGCAAGCACAATACTTTCGACAGCCTCAGTATAGCAAGAGTTTTTTTTGTTTTCAAGCCTTTTCTACAGATAAGGGCGCAGTTTGGACATAAGGTCACTTTCCAGCGAAATTAAATTCCCCGTCAGTTCCTTCGCCTCCTCATTCGCTTCATCATACTGATTCAAATAACGATACAGGGATTTGATTCCCATATTGCAACCGTCATACATCAAATCGGCCACCTTCTCGTCGGAAGAGTCCATCATCATCTTCATCTCCGTCATCATGCTGGTCATGACCTTCGCCATGGGCGAGGGGTCCTTCTCATTCTTTCCGTACTCGTTGAGCAGAGTGTGCGCCCGATCGCCAAGATCCTCGTGCTCCTGTTTGTTCTTCATCAGAATGCGCTCCAGCGTCTTGCTCTCCACCTTGTCAATTACATGATCAATGGAGGTCACTGCTGTCTTCACGCCCGCGTTACATTCTTTCAATAATTTAATCGTATCATCGTTTACCATGTTCCGATCCTTTCCCACATACAAATTCGGCAGGTGCCTGAGTTCAGTATGCGCACAAAACAACCGAAATATACCAGTCAGATGCCAAGAATCTGTCACATTGGAGTTTCATTCAACCGTTTTACTTTGACTGCACCGCCTCGTCCGCTTTTTTTCCTGGTCTCCTGCTGATAACGATCGCGCCACTTTTTTCCTTCCTGCTGAAGTTTTTTGGTCAGGTCGGCAAGCTCATTGTATTGCGTGATAGCCAGGGCGAGGCGTTGTTTTTCTGTTTCCCGCTGCTCAACAAGAAGTTGGTTGGACAGTTGAAGTTCGGCAATCGCTTTCTCCTGGCTACGACTCTTCTCCTGCAAAAGTCCATACTCGATCCGCAAATCAGCCAGCTCCTCTTCCAACCTCCATCGACCTCTCTCCCAACATTCTTCCCCGTTCTCTGCCTGTGTCAGTCTCATATATGTTTCGCCGCAAACCACGCAGAGTACATCGTCCTCCGACATCACCTGGAACCGCGGTATCACGTCCAGTTTTTCAATCAACTCCTTCTCCCGACTGAAACCATTTTCCGGTCCCGTCGGATATTGTCCGCTCTCTGTTCCATCGGACGCCCGGATCATCGGTAGTTTCCGCAGCTTCAACGCATATTTTTCTCGCACCGGATTCCATGCCGCATAAAACAGATACAACATTTCTCTCCACACCAAAAGCTTCAATCCGCTGTGCCGACAGCTCTCCATACGCTCGCCAAACAACAGCACATCCTCCTCGTCATCCGGCAGATGAAGCATCACCATCGACGCCGTATTTTGGTAGACGAAATAAATCTTTCCGTCATACATTACCGCAGACAGATCCGACAGATAATCACTTCGGATCACACTTTGGCTCCGATTTCCCCCACCGGACATCAGACGTAAGATCTGATTCCGCTCGCTCCACAGTGCCAGACGCCGCCCATCCGGCAAACGAAATATGTACTCCATCTACACCTTTTTTGCGATTTCCTTACTCAATTCTATGACCTTGCGTTTTTTTTCATGCAGCCCCGTCACATTGTTCTGATTTTCCGCATAAGATATACCAATCCCACAGGAAAGGTTTTTGTTCATGCCTAAATCAAAACGCTGTCGCTGCGTTGTCAAAAAAACCGGAAATCCGATCAATTCAACTCACTTATCCGATTTCGGCCAGTGTACGGATGTCTGTGCCACTCCCATCTGTGCCGACCCTTCTGAATTGACTTTGATGGCTCCGGTGATCTATGATCAACTCGGCATCAATCTCTGCAGTGCTGTCACCGTACCCGGACTTGACGCATTAACCACAGCGGCCTCCGCATCAGTACAGGTCATTGATATCACTCTTGGTGCCGATTCCGAAATCACGCAGATCTCCGGACGTACCAACTGCTATCAGCTCACACTGAGCGAACTTACCGTGACTTTTGCAATCCGCATCTATGACAGTACCGGGCGATTGCTCTCTACGCTGCCTGCGACCGCCACGTATCTTCCCCCTGAGGCTGCCGATAATTTCGATGAAGAAACCAATCCCTCCTCCATTGAATTCGATATTTTTGCCCCCTACGGAATCAGCTATATCGGAGGCGATACCGGTGCCCCTCTTTTGAACTACATTGGCTTCAGTTCAACCAATTCAGGGCCGGCACAGGGCTTAAACTACACTGCTTTCGCTAAAATCCTTAATCTGGATGTAGAAGATTCGACTGCAACCATCGGACTGACCTTGTATGTACTCAGTCTGTATTATACCCAATATCTGTTCAGCGGTGTACGCCGGGCTGAGATCCCGAAGGTCAGCCTGATTCCTGACGAGGATTCACTCTGTCTGAATTTCGTTGAAGGAGATCTGCTCAATCTGGCTATTAAACCATTGGAGCTGGGTATTCCATTCTGTGAGGCGAATCTAAAACGCCCCTGTACAACCTGCGATAGTTGCTGCAGTGCGTTGACTTCGGTGGAAACCGGTGGGGAAACGTTGCCGCTGGACGATGATACCGAAGGATAAGGACGAATCGTGGCTATCAAAAAGGGCATCCCGATGGATTGTGCGGGGATGCCCTTTCTCATCAGCTATTATTTATCCTTCTTCAACCTCACCAAATCCCTCCCCACACTATCCTCACCTGCCATCAAATCAGACAGCTTCAGATACAGTTCGTAGAGCTTCTTATATCGCTCCACATTCTCGGGGATAGGGTGATATACCTTGTCCGGCACCGCACCCAGCCGCTCAATCAACGCATAGATGTCACGATATCCGTACACCTCCGGCCCTGCCGCTGCCGCACCGAGGATCGCACTGCCCCTCGCACATGCCTGCGCGCTGCCACACACGTAGATGTCCCTGCCGGTCACATCGGCGTATATCTGCATCATCATGGAATTTTTCATGGGGATTCCGCCCGCCGCGATGATTCGTGTGACGGGACATCCGGCCGCCTCGTAGGTGTCAATGACCCGCTTGTTGCCGAAGATGGTCGCCTCAATGAGTGCACGGTAAATCTCCTCCGGTTTGGTGCGAAGTGTGAGCCCCACAATTGACGATGTCAACGAATAATCCATCAGCGGCGTGCGGACGCCTCCCCACCAGTCAAGGGCCAGAAGACCGCTCTCGCCGGGCTTCAATTTCTCCGCGCGCTCCTGCAGATAAGTATGAATGTTTACGCCCTCTGCTTTCGCTGCCTCCATATAGGTCGCCGGAACACAGTTGTCCACGAACCACGCCAGGCAGTCGCCAACGCAGGTCTGCCCGCCCTCGTAGCCGAACAGTCCGGGGATGTTCGCATCCATCGCCGCGCTGTAGATGCCGGGAATGCCCGGACCTTCCACCGCGTTTAACATATTGTTTGCGGAGGTTCCGATGGTGCTGACCATGTCACCCACCTTAGATGCGCCGCAACCCATCACCGCCGCGTGAGAATCGATCATCGCCGCGCCCACCGGTGTACCGGGAAGAAGCCCCAGCTTCTCAGCCATCTCGGGAAGCAGATAGCCTGCGCAGCTTCCCAGTGGCACGATCCGCCCCACCAGCTTATCGGGCACATGTTCAGCCTCCGAGTAGACCGCCTTAAAATATTCTTTGGACGGATAGCCGGTATCCTGCCGATACAGGCTGTTACATCCCGCCAGTGCCACGCTCCTGGTCATCTCACCGGTCAACTTAAAGACCATCCAGTCTGCCGCCTCGATCAGATTGTATGTGCGCGAAAAGACCTCAGGATCGTTCACGGCCAATTCCACTGCCTTGGGCATAAACAGCTCCCCGGAAAGCCAATCACCGTAAAAGCTGAGCCAGTTCTCTCCCCTCTCTCTGGCTACTGAAAGCATCCGATCAGCCATAGGCATCGCACCGTGGTGCTTCCACAGCTTCATCCACGCCTCGGGGCGACCGGAAAACTCCGGGTACTCACTCAGTGGCGTTCCCTTTTCATCCACCGCAAGCACCGTCGCCGTGGTGATATCCACGCCAATCCCGATCACTTCCTCCGGACGGATATTGCCCTCCTTCATGCCGGCGGGAATCACATAATGAAGTCCGTCCAAGAAATCCTGCGGGTGTTCCAGTGCAAACTCCGGTGGCAGGGGCGTACCGTCCGGCAGTGCCTCTGTCATCACTCCATGGGGGTACTCGAACACGGTGGTCGCCGCCTCCTCCCCCGTCTCAACATCAACAAACAGAGCTCGAACGCTGAGCGTTCCAAAATCCAAACCAAGTGCATATTTTCTCATCGTTTTCTCCATGTATAACTTTGATTAATCGGTAATCTTTCCCTATCCTAATCATTCTATCACTTACAATATGTCTTTCCGTAGGCTGTCTCCAACTCCACATGTCCCTCTTTCGTCATCCGTACCAGCACATCGCCGTCCAGACCAGAGCTGTAATATCCGATCCCCAGCCGTGCCGCACGCGCCTCAAGGCGTGTCGCACCGATATCGTCGCTGGTCACCAGAAACACTTCCGGAGAGATTGCCTCCACCCACTCATCACAGTTGGAGGTGTAGACACCATGATGATTGGTCTTCGCCACGGTTGCCCTCAACCGGTCGCCGTGCTCCGCGATCGCCTCCCGCTCATCAACGCGGTATAGATCACCGCTTGTCAGATAACTCGCTTTACCGAAGGTAAACTTCTGTATCAGGGACAGTCGGTTGAGATGCTCCGGTGTCAACGCGGGGGCCAGCGTCATTTTCTTCTCGGACGGTCCGAAAATTTCCATCGTCACCTCACCCAACTTTCGCACGTCCCCGGTGCGCAGGCAATTGTCCATCTTCGTTCCATGTTCACTGAGAAAGGCCGCGAAAGACGGCTCCAACGTTCTGAACGGATGTCCGGTGTAGAAATACGTCCCGATTATGCCTCCCCGCTCATCAATATACTTCGCAACTGCCATCGCGTTGCCCACGTGATCTGCGTGGGGATGGGACAGTGTAAAATAGTCCAGCGATTTCAGTTCCAATCGCTCAATCGCTTTCAGCACCCGCTCACGGCATCCTTCGCATCCTGAATCGATCATCATCGTCTGTCCGTTCGGGAAAATCAACAACGTGCAGTCTCCGGGCTTTTTCGCCAGTCCGTCGGTCGTCAAGTTCAGCGCCAACACATAAAAACTGCCATCGCCTCCACGGTAGAGAATCTCCCTCGCTCGGTCAAGCACCGGGATCATTTCCCTCTCAGTGCAATGCGCATGTAAATCGCACTCATCCGGTTTCTCTGTCGATAACTTTCCCCGATATTCAATCTGCGCATTGTAAAGAAACTGATTTCCCATCGCGTTGACACTGATCCGGATCGCTTCCCACCGGCTTTTCGTGCCTTTGTAGAACACTCTCCTCAGCTTCGGGGTTTGGTTAAACGCCTTCATGTCAATGGCCTTGACCGACACGGGGATCGTGACTGACCAAAGTTCCCCGTTGGCCTCAAACGCCTTTGCACAGATTAGTCGGACACCGTCCGGAATCACCACCTCGGTCAAGGCACATTTGCTTAAGCTGTACACGCCCAGACTCTCCAGTGTCGAAGGCAGGCTCACCTTCATTAATTGCGAACAGCCGACAAAGCTGTAATCGCCCAGCGTGGTGACTCCTTTTGCCACCACCAGTTCCTTCATCTGATTCCTAAGGTCATGCCAGGGTGCCTCCGTCGCATCCTCATAATCTGTCATCGGACCCTCACCGTAAACGGTCATCTTTCCCGTTTTAGTCTCATATTTCCAAAAAACTTTCTCTCCACAGAAATCACATCGTTTTTCCGTCATCCTACTGTCCCTTTCCCTTCTTATAACAATCGCTCATCATTCGGGATGGAGTGTCCAGCGTAGCTCTCGCATGCACGACATAAACATCATAGCACAAAACCCCCTTTTCCGTATATATTTTTTCACAAATTGTAATAAAGTCTTTTTCGCTTACGCTTAAAATCTCAAATTTAAGAATTGCATCTATTGACACCGGTCCATTTTCGCGATATACCATTTCTAAACTCGCAACCGACGGGTACGCAGACTGTTTATGTTAAACCATATGAAAAGGGGGATTAAGATGACTGTAAATGATGAGATTCTGGTCGTTCAGGATCTGCATAAAACTTTCACCCTGTCCAAAAAGCAGCAAAAGCTGGAGGGAGGAAATATTCGCAAAAAGATCGCCGTGGACGGCCTTTCGTTTGTGGCGCGCCGCGGTGAAATCTTTGGACTTTTAGGTCCCAACGGTGCCGGAAAAACCACCACGCTTCGCATGATCTCCACACTGATCCAGCGGGACAAAGGGGAGATTTTCGTGGACGGCGTAAGTGCGGTGAATGAGCCGGCTGCGGTTCGCGCCAAGATCGGTTTTCTCACCAGCGAACTAAAACTGGAGGATTTCTTTACTCCGAACTATCTCTTTGATTTCTTCTCCGAGCTCCACGGCGTGGCGCCCGAGGTCCGCGACGAGCGAAAGAAAAAACTGTTTGAAAAGTTCGGGATTGACAAATTCGCGGAAGTAAAGGTGGCCAACCTTTCTACCGGTATGAAGCAGAAGGCCTCACTGGTAATCTCGCTCGTTCATGATCCGGAATTTATTATCTTTGACGAACCTACCAACGGTCTGGATGTTCTGACCGCGCGCACCGTCACCGATTTTCTTCTGGAGCTTAAGCGCGAGGGAAAGACCATTCTGGTTTCTACCCACATTTTCAGCCTGATTGAGAAAATCTGCGATCGTGTAGGCATTATTATGGATGGCCAGATGGTACTCTGCGATACACTGGCAAACCTGACCGCCGAGATGTCGCTGGAAGACCGTTTCTTCTATCTCTACAAGGAAAGGATGGGTGAGGACGCATGAAAACCAATCTCTGGACGATTATGAAAAAAGAGTTCGCCCGCTTCTTCGGTGATAAGCGAATGGTGATTTCTGTCCTGCTTTTGCCGGGCATTATGATTTACGCAATCTACTCCTTCATGGGCACCGCAATGAGCGACCAGTTCCACACTGACGATACCTACCTCTGCAAGATAGCTTTCCACAATCTTCCGGATTCCATTGAGGCGATACTGGATAGCGGTGAGTTACCGATCGATCGTCAGGAAACTGAGGGCACTTTTGTTGAAGAAAACAATCCTTTTCTTGATCAGGTTCACACTAAAGAACTGGATCTGCTGGTTGTCTTTCCGGAAAATTTTGATGAATTGGTGCGCAACTACAGTTCCCTGTCAAGCGCATTCGCTCCGAACATTGACATCTATTACAATACTGCTTCCACTGAGTCCGGCACCGCCTATGAATTGATCACCGGCATTCTGGATTCCTATGAATCGGCGTTGTCCAACAAATTCGACATCAACAACTCTGACAAGGTCCATGATCTGGCCAGTACCGAGGACACCTCGGCACAGATTTTCTCCATG
>JAFQDI010000130.1 GCA_017416055.1 Lachnospiraceae bacterium | reverse complement strand
TTCAGTTTATTTACCGGAATTTTTGTCCAGCCGGATACCACATCCGCAATCTCATCTTCATCCACAAATAAGGTCCGGGAATTCTTTTCGTCTTCCCACGCCTCCTTCACTTTGCGAATCTTCTCACGTTTCTTCTCTTGTTTCTTCTTGATCTCACCGGCCATCTCATAGGCCTCAGCCTTGATTGCTTCTTCCTTCTCCTTTTCAAGCGCTTTTATTTCTTCTTCCATCTCACGGACACCCTTCGGTTCCACAAATACAGTTAAACGGACTTTCGAGGACGCTTCATCGATCAGATCGATCGCCTTATCTGGAAGGAAGCGGTCATTGATATAACGGGAAGAGAGCTGCACTGCCGCCTTTACCGCCGCATCCGTGATCGTCACTTTGTGATGCTCTTCATACTTCGGACGCAGCCCTTTCAAAATCTCGATCGCTTCCTCCTCTGTCGGCTCATCTACTGTCACCGGTTGGAATCTTCTCTCAAGAGCCGGATCCTTCTCGATATGTTTCCGGTATTCATCGATAGTTGTGGCACCGATCAGCTGAATCTCGCCTCTCGCCAGAGACGGTTTCATGATATTGGAGGCATCCAGAGCACCTTCTGCACCGCCGGCACCAATGATCGTATGAATTTCATCAATGAACAGCAGCACATTTCCCGCCTCACTGACTTCTTTTAAGACATTTTTGATTCTCTCCTCAAACTCACCGCGATACTTGGAACCTGCTACCATGCCTGAAAGATCCATGATCACAACACGCTTATCTTTGATGGTTTCAGGTACAATGCCCGACACGATCATCTGAGCCAAACCTTCAGTCACAGCCGTTTTACCGACACCCGGCTCACCGATCAGACATGGATTGTTCTTGGTTCTTCTGCTGAGAATCTGGATGATGCGCTGAATCTCCTTCTCGCGTCCGATAACCGGATCCAGTTTGCCTTCCGCCGCAAGTTTCGTAAGGTCGCGGCTGTATTCGTCAAGAGTCGGTGTTGGCACTTTCGCACCTTTCGACTGTCGTCCCTGCATCATTTCCTCTTTACCAGCAGCACCGTCTTCCCCCATTGCAGACAGAAGATCAATATATACTTTCTGGATATTCACTTTCAGAGTATTCAGCAAGCGCACTGCAATGCAATCCGTCTCTTTTAGTAGTGCCATCAGGATATGCTCCGTACCGATAAGCGGTGCACGAAACCGTACTGCCTCCCGGTAACTGTTCTCCAATACGTGTCTTGCGCTTGGAGTATATCCCTCTTTTTCCCTTAAAGTCGTACTCTGGTTGGAAGATACCAGCTTTTGTTCCAGTTCCAAGACCTTATCCAGCTTTACATCATTGGCCTCCAGCACCTTTGCTGCAGTACCGCTTCCTTCCTCGATCAGTCCTACAAGGATATGCTCCGTGCCAATCGTTCTGGATCCCAGATCCTGAGCCGCCTCCGCGGCCAGAACAAGGGCTTCCTTTGCTTTTTCTGTATATCGCTCCATAATTTCAGTCTATTCCTCCTGTCAACGGATTTCCGGAAGCCTACTGCGAAGGAAATCTGCCCTTGCCACTTCCACTTCTTCTTTATTTAACGGTCTGTCAGCCTGACTGATCAGGTTCGCCGTCTGCACTCCCAGCATCAGTGCATAAATCGAGCACGGCTCCTTCATCTGAAGGATACCATCTGCCACGCCTGACATAATCTGGGATAAGAATTCCATCGAATCCTTCTTCGTCAGACGTCTCGCATATTTCAAAACTCCATACGATTTATAGGACTCATCCGCACAGATTACCGGTCGCTGTTTCATCACTTCTTTTCTCAGTCTTCTCTCCTGTGAATCCAGCTCCGCCGCTGCCTTGCTCACCAGATCCACGATATCCTTCTCCGTCTGTCCTAAAGTCTTCTGATTATACACACGATACAGGGAGCCATAATTTTCACTTCCCTCTCCGTAAACACCACGGATACCGGTTCCAAATCTTCCCATATCAGCCACTAAACTGTTAAATTCTTTTCTTCTGGACAGCATCGGAAGGTGCACGACTGCCGATGCGCGAAGACCGGTTCCCACATTGGTCGGAAACGCAGTCAGATAACCATATTTCTCATCAAAAGAGTACTCCATCTGTCCGCCAATATGATCATCGATCCGGTTTGCCTCCTCATAACACTTCATCAGATTCAATCCCTTTTCCAGCACCTGAATCCGTATATGATCATCAACGTTGACTGCAACACTCACACGCTCATCTCCGGATAATATCAGAGCAGCCGGATCTGCTTTTTTCGCAGCACTTCGGTTGATGGCACGCCTTTCCATCAAAGCAGTCTTTTGAAGATCTGTCATCTGGTGGAGATAAGAGAAACGATAATTTGCTTCTTCCGGTGTTTCCAGATCTGTTAAGAATTCACAGATTCGTGCAGTCAGCTCCAAACTCTGATCCTTCGTCAGTTTTCCAGGAAACGGATACTCTTCCCAGTTACGCACCAGGCGAATACGGCTGTAAACAACATTGGAGTCCGGTTTTTCCGGCATTTCATACCATTTATTCATCTTACTCCGCCTCCACCTTCAGTTTCTTCATTTCATCACGCAAAGCAGCGGCTTCTTCGTAATCCTCACGGCGCAGGGCATCCTTTAATCTTGCCTGATAAAGACGCAGCCGCTTTTCCATAGACAGAGATTTCTCCACGATCGTCTCCTCATTTTCCACCGGATTAGAAAGACCACTTGCCATATCCTGCGCAGAATCCTTCCGACTCTCTGTATGATTCATACGGCTTTCCGGCCGTTTGCCCACATGCCTCTCGCTGCCCTGCAGATGACGGATATTTTCTCCCAGCAGCGGTCCAAATACACCGTAACAATCGGCACATCCGAAACGGCTGTCCTTTACAAACCCCTCATAAGTAGTTCCACAGGTTGGACATACTACCTCCGCCAATCGGCCATCCTGTTTTTCTGTATTTTGAATTCCCAACAAGCCGGATAGCAATTGAGCCAGAGAAAATTCACCCTCGAACAATGCGGTGTATTGTCCAATATCCAGTTTTGCAGCACACTGACCACAAAGATTGTGCTCCGTTTTTATTCCATTCACGACCTCCACATATTTTACGGTCGCTTCTCTTGCTTTACACTGTTCACAAAGCATACTGCTCCTCCTTACTCACAGCCGCAGAATCGATCATAAATCTGATCCACAAGTGCGTGGACCTCTCCGCGGCTCACATTTTTGCAAACACCTCTGGCAATGATCAACGCCAGATCCTGCTTCATTTCATTGAGTGCCCGCAGTTTATCCATATCGAGGGCGATCACTGCGCCTCTTCTCCTATCCAGACGCAAAAATCCCTCCTGCTTTAAAACAGCATATGCTTTATTTACAGTATGCATGTTAATTCCAATTTCATCGGCCAGTTGTCTGACGGACGGCAGACTGTCACCTTCCCGCAGCGCTTCTGTCGCGATACCCATGATGATCTGATTACAAAGCTGAATATATAAAGCTTCCTCACTCTCAAAATCAATTTTAAGTATCATTCTTTCACCGTCTTTCTTTTGTTTGATTTGTAGTATC
>JAFQDI010000129.1 GCA_017416055.1 Lachnospiraceae bacterium | reverse complement strand
GGGAGGTTTTGCAGGGCGATACCGAGAGAGAGTGCCAGTGCAGCCGCGAAGGAGATGCTCTCATTTCCGGTGAGCCATCCGGCGATGACCACGCCGACTGCCATACCCTCGGGGAGATTGTGCAGAGCGACGGCAAAAACCATCATGGTGGATTTTCCAAGATTGCAGGATTTACCTTCGGGACACTCGCTGCCCGGATGGAGATGAGGGATCACTTTGTCCAACCCCATCAGAAACAGAAAGCCAAGCCATACGCCGACGAAAGCGGGGATAAACGCCAGCTTACCCATGTGCTCAGATTGGTCCATCGCAGGGATAATGAGGCTCCAGATGGAAGCCGCTACCATCACACCTGCGGCAAAGCCGCTTAAGGAACGCTGGAGATTTAAATTCATTTTTCCTTTTAAGAAGAAGACGCAGCCGGCGCCGAGAATCGTTCCGAGAAACGGTAATAATATAGTAATCATTGCTTCAGTATTCATGATCTATGCTCCTTTTCGTATATTCTGGTTTCATGATGCATAATCGTTGCCGCGATGTCGGTGATTTAGTCACCCTGTTTGGCGGAAAGTTTTTTCGTTACGCTGGGATAGCGCCTCATATCCGTGTGTGGGACAAATTTTGCTGCTTGCATGCGCACAAGAAAATCCGGGATGGAGGCAAACTGCACGCAGTAAATGGATTCCGCCAAATGACGGACTTCCCGGAGTCGGAGGCAATCCAGCAGCAGAATGCGTGCACCCTCCAGCGAGGTGTTGTTGATCGCGGTGTATTTCTCGCGGGGCAGATCAGGGAACATACCGATGGTAATCGCAGATTCCA
Source organism: Lachnospiraceae bacterium (assembly GCA_017416055.1). Next base: position 5,963 of record JAFQDI010000129.1, on the reverse strand, counting down.
GATCGGAATGGGCGGTGAATGCGCCGGATAGATAACAGTGTGCGAGATCCTGCTCCGAGCAACCGGCCGCCTCCATCAGACACTCGATCATCGTGTAAGCTGCCGCCTTCGTATCCAGGTACTGTCGGATGTCCGTCTGCGAGAAGAAGAGTGGTATACCGGAGGCAGATTCCTCCGCCGTGGCATAGACTGCAGCATACTCCTTTTCCTCCTCCAGATAGATGATCCGTGAGGAAACATCGGGATTCAATTCTCCCGCAATATTGATCCAACCGTTTAATCGCATCTGCGCCAGAAGATCAATGATACCGGAACCGCAGATTCCCACCGGTTTTTGATCTCCGATGGTGGTGAATCGAAGTTTTCCGCCCTCAATCCGCACGGTATCGATGGCACCGGCATCAGCGCGCATTCCGTAGCGGCTGATATAGCCCTCCAATGCGGGCCCGGCTGCACCGGCACCCGCTATCATCCAATCACGGTTTCCGATGACCAGCTCACCGTTGGTTCCGATGTCGAAAAAGAGGCGGGGTTCTTCGTTTTTGTGAATGTCCAATTTTAGCAGGCCGCTGACAATATCACCGCCCACGTAGTTGGATGCGGCAGGGATGATGTAAAGCATGCCCCGAAAATCCATCCCGACCTCGCGGCCCCAGATCCATCCCGGATCGGAGGTGACCGGTGCATAGGGAGAGGCAAATACTGTCCATGCATTCAGTTTCAACAGAAAATGGATCATCGTGGTGTTTCCGGACACGACCATGATCGGCAGGGCGGCCACATTGATCCCGGTTTTTTCGGTCAGAAGGACAAAAAGCCGATTGAAGGTATCCGCAGTCACCCGCTGCATATCATCCGGATGGGACGGATCTTCCAGCGTATAAGTGATGCGGGTCAGAATATCGGTTCCGTAGGCAATCTGTCCGTTCATCACCCGTTCACGGGCAATCACGTCTCCCGTATTCAGGTCCACTAACTGCATCACAACGGTAGTGGAGCCGTAGTCTACCGCAAGGCCGTAATGGTGGCTTCGCGTATCGCCGGGTTCAACCGCGGTAATGACCCAGTCGAATTCGCGGATAACCAGCGTGACAGTGATCTCATAGCCACAGTCGCGACACATGGGATAGAGCGTCTGCAGCACAGAGAGGGGAAAGTCGACCTGCTCATAGCCCAGGTCAAAGAGCGCTTGGCGGATCCGCTGCTGATCGCTCACGGGAGAATCTTCCGTAGGAGGATCGATATTCAGATATACTTTTTCGCTAAATGGTTGCATATCGTCTCGATTCTGCAGTGCTGTTTTGCACTGCGGTCAGTGATACTGTTGTCTGTTGATTATACCATTGAAGATAGAAAAAGCCAAGACATTTCAATCAAGAATTTGCCCGTCTGTGGAAATGGTAATTACCTGCCAGGGGATGAATTTGCCGCTGGCCTGCAGCGCGCGCTTTGCGGCGTTTTCCATTCCGCCACAGCAGGGCACGGACATGCGGACGATTTTTACACTCTTGATGTCGTTGTTTGCGATGATCTGCGTGAGCTTTTCCGCGTAATCGCCCTCATCCAGTTTAGGACAGCCGATCAGCGTGATATGGTTACGGATAAATTCCTGATGGAAGTTTCCGTAAGCGTAGGCGGTACAGTCCGCCGCGATCAGCAGATTTGCCCCGTCAAAATAGGGTGCGTTGATCGGAACGAGCTTGATCTGGCAGGGCCACTGGGAGAGCTGGCTGGTGACCGGAGTGGTCGCCGCAGCGGTGGTAGGAGCCTCCCGCTTGATCGCTTTGCTCTGAGATCCGGGGCAGCCGCAGGGCAGTTTTACGCCGTGCTTTTTCATTTTGGCCATACGGACCGCTTCCTCATTATATTCAGGAGCCTCGCGCATCTCGAACGTGATGGCATTCGTGGGGCAGGCGGGGAGACAGTCGCCGAGCCCGTCACAGTAATCTTCCCGGGTGAGTTTCGCCTTTCCGTTAATCATTTCAATCGCGCCCTCGTGGCATGCAGCGGCGCAAGCACCGCATCCGTTACATTTTTCTTCGTCTATCTTAATGATTTTTCTGAGCATTTTAGCATCCTCCTTGTTTTTCTGAGCCGATTATAGTACAATAAGCGTGATAAGTATGTTGAAATTTCAACAAATGGAGAAGAAGATGAAAAAATATTTTGATGTGTTGCGGAAATGTCCGCTGTTCAATGAGATTGAGGATGAAAATCTGATCGCCCTGCTCGGCTGCCTTGACGCGAGAGTGCGTTCTTACGAAAAGAGGGAGACGATCATTGCCGAGGGGACTCCGGCGAAGTATTTGGGGATCGTGCTATCCGGGTCAGTGCAGATCGTGCGGATCGATTATTTCGGGAATCGAAGCATCGTGTCCGGAGCGGAGACCTCCCAATTGTTTGCGGAGGCTTTCGCCTGCGCTGAGGTCGAGGAAATTCCGGTGGATATCATCGCGAACGAATCCAGCGAGATCATGTTGATCGACTGTCAGCGGCTGATGCACTCCTGCTCGAATGCCTGCGGTTTTCATCAGCAGATGATCTTCAATCTGATGAAGGATGTGGCGACGAAGAATCTCTTGTTCCACCAGAAAATCGAGATTACTTCCAAGCGGTCAACGAGGGAGAAACTGATGGCATATCTGATGTTCCAGGCGAAGAAAGCGGGAAGCAATCGATTTGAAATACCGTTTGATCGGCAGGAACTGGCAGATTACCTGGAGGTGGATCGAAGCGGGCTTTCCACAGAGATCGGAAAAATGTGTAAAGCGGGGACGATTTCGAGCCGAAAGAAGCAGTTTGAACTGTTTCCGGAGAAAGCAGGCCATAATCAGTAACGTTTAAATTTAACATTTGCTTTTTTCTTTCACAAAATATTTACCTGCTTTTTCCACGATTGCGGAGAAAAAGATAAGCGTTCAGCGGTATAATATTTTTGCAAAATGAAGAAACACTATTGCTAAAGGAGAAAAAGCAATGACAACGTATGTGTTAAATTTGATCGGTCTGCTCGGCGGACTGGCTCTGTTCCTGTTCGGAATGGATGTGATGGGAGATTCGCTGGAGAGACAGGCCGGCGGTAAATTACAGACAATTTTGGCAAAAATGAGCTCTACGGTATTAAAGGGCTTTCTTCTTGGTGCGGCGGTCACCGCAGTGATCCAGTCTTCGTCGGCAACGACAGTCATGGTGGTTGGTTTTGTTAACTCAGGCATTATGACCTTAAAGCAGGCGGTCGGTGTGATCATGGGTTCCAACGTGGGAACCACAGTTACATCGTGGATTTTGTCGCTGACCGCACTGGAGGGTGACGGTTTGCTGGTTCAGATGTTTAAACCGAGTACGCTCGCGCCGTTACTCGGCACGGTAGGCATTGTTTTATATATGTTTACCAAGTCTGAGAGAAAGAAAGGAATCGGAAGTATTCTGCTGGGCTTCATGGCACTGATGACCGGTATGCAGCTGATGAGCGATTCCATGCAGTTTTTGAAGACGGAGGAGTGGTTTGCGCAGCTGATGATCTCCTTCTCTAACCCTTTGCTGGGTATTTTAGTTGGTGCAGTCCTGACGGCGGTAATTCAGTCATCATCCGCATCGGTTGGTATTTTGCAGAGCCTCTGTTCCACCGGAGTGGTGACCAACGGTGTGGCACTTCCGATTATTTTGGGACAAAACATTGGTACCTGTGTGACTGCGCTGATTTCTACGGTGGGTGCAAACCGAAGCGCACGACGCACGGCGATGGTTCATCTCTATTTCAATTTGGTTGGTGTGGGGGTGTTTGTGATACTATTCTATGGAATTGGATTGATTATTCCCTGGGAATTTTTGGAAGAAACAACCAACGAGATGGGGATTGCGCTGATCCACACCGGATTCAATGTCTTAACGACAGCAGTTTTGCTGCCGCTGCACAATGTACTGGAAAAACTTGCGCTTCTCACGGTGCCGGAGGATAAAGAGCCGGAGAAAGTCGAGCTTTTGGACGAGCGTCTGCTGGCAACTCCTGCAGTTGCTGTTCAACGTGCCCGTGAAATCTCTTGTACGATGGCAGAGACTTCCGCAAAAGCGTTTGAATTGGCAGTTGGTTTGACGGAAAAATATGATCCGAAGGTGATGAAAGAGGTTGTTCACCTTGAGAATGAGACAGACCGATACGAGGATGCATTGGGAACCTATCTGGTGAAACTGTCCGGAATGAATCTGTCGTCGGAGGATAATCGCACCTTAAATACGATGCTGTATGCGTTGTCTGATTTGGAGCGAATCGCTGACTATGCGGTGGCTATTGCGAAGGCCGGTGGGGAGATTGCTGAGAAAAAGATCGTTTTCTCCGCGCAGGCACAGGAAGAACTGGCGATTTTGAAAGATGCGGCAAGTGCGGTGCTTGATTGTACCGTATCGGCATATGTCACGCAGGATCATGAACAGGCAATGCGCGTGGAGCCTCAGCAGCAGGTAATTGAGTCGCTGGTACGTGAAGTGAAATCCCGTCATGTGCGCCGTCTGCGCGAAGGCCTGTGTACGGTTGAATATGGATTCGTGCTGGAAGATATACTGACTGCACTGAGAAGAACGGCAGGCCATTGCTCAAATGTGGCGGTGGAGATACTGCAGGTGTCCGAAGGAAAGCTGGAAGCGCACGAGTATCTGGGCGCGCTGAAGGCCGGAGAGTTGAGCGAGAGCGCGAAGTTTGCAGAGCGCTTTGCAAGATACAACTCGCAGTATGCGTTCCCTGAGGAGGGTGGAGGCTCGGAGAGAAAGAGCGAATAAAAACAGAAAGATAAAAAACGGGTTGTCCCAGGTCTCCGGAGAGGCGTATTATGGGGGAAATGGCGGAAATTGCAAGAACAGGTCAGCAATAAAAAAGTAACTGTCCGATTTCAAAACCGAACAGTTACTTTTAGGGGGCTACTTTATTTACGCCACCAAAAACTTAAACTTCTCCACACTGTACAGCGGAACGAAGGGAAGCAGAATCGGTACGGTCTTCACGTACTTCTGATACTCGGGATCGTTACCGTAGTTTTTGTTCTGGCGGATTTCCAGACGGCGGGCACCGCTGAACATGACAAAGATGATGCCGATGTATCCGATCAGTGCCATCGCCCACTGGCCAAAGCCGGTCAGCGCGCCAAAGCCGGAGATCAGAACGCCGGTCCAGAAGATCATCTCACCTAAGTAGTTGGGGCAGCGCACGATGCGGTACAGGCCGGTGTCCACGAAACGCTTGGGATTGACCTTCTTTGCCTTGTTCTTCTGCCAGTCAGCAGCGGACTCAAAGACAATACCGAATACCATGATTGCGGCGCCGATGTAAGTCCATACATTGCTGCCGCTGCCATTGTGCAGTCGGTAGAAGACAGGCAGTACCTGAAGTACGTACAGGGCTGCACAGGTTACCCAGATCGCAATCTTCACGCCGAAGGGAACGGTCTTGCCGTCTTTGATCTCGCCGGTCATGTTCTTTTTGTAGGAAGTACTCTTGAACTCGCGGATCGCCAGGTATCCGCCCAGTCTGCAACCGTAGATGATGAACAGCAGACTGCAGATGATGGTTCCCAGACTTAAGCCCTTACCGAATAAGATCAGCATGAGCAGACCTTCTCCGGCGATGGAGAAGCCGTAGCCGAGGGAAATAAACCACACATAATTCTTAAAACCGATGGAACTGATGATCATGGCTGCGGCAAACAGCAGCCAGAAAAATTCAGGAAATACCATTTGAAATTCTCCTTTTATTCGATTACTTTTTCAGTGAAAACTCTTTCAGCCCTGCTTTGTGCAGAACCAGAACACCGCTCATTAAGAGTCCCTGTCCCAGACAGTTGATGCCCTGTTCGATCCAGTTGACGATCGCCTTGGTGGAATCCTGACCGGACATAGCACCCATACCCATGGAGCAGACAAAGGCCAGAATAAACAGGATCATTGCGCCCTTTTTCTTCATCTTGACCGCGAGG
>JAFQDI010000128.1 GCA_017416055.1 Lachnospiraceae bacterium | reverse complement strand
TGGGGCCGAAGGTGTAAATATTGCGGAATGCCATCGCGAATGTCTCGCCATTCAGCTGGCCGCTCACGGTCAGGTTAGTGGGTTTTCCAAAGAAATCCTTTGTGAAATCAATCTTTCCATCCTCAGTCATAGGGACGTTGTTTAGATCCATGGTAGTTACCTGGAACATCTCGCCGGCTCCTTCACAGTCACTTCCGGTAATCAGTGGAGTATGAACATAAACGAAATCACGCTCTTGGAAGAAGGTGTGGATCGCGTGAGCAATCAGAGAGCGCACGCGGAACACGGCCTGGAAGGTGTTCGTTCTTGGACGCAAATGAGAAACGGTGCGAAGGTACTCAAGTGAGTGACGCTTTTTCTGCATGGGGTAATCGCTGTTGGATTTTCCTTCCACATAAACGGACTCGGCCTGAAGCTCGAAAGGCTGCTTTGCGTCGGGGGTAGCAATCAGTGTGCCGTCCACAATCACGGCGGCACCCACATTCAATTTGGAAATCTCGGTGAAATTCTCCATGGAATCATGATATACGATCTGCAAGGTATTAAAAAAGGTTCCGTCGCTCACTACCAGGAAACCGAAGTTCTTGGAGGCGCGGTTGGAGCGCACCCAGCCGCCGATGGAGATCTTCTTGTCAATATAATTGTCGGTGTCTTTGAAAATACTGCGAACTGTTGTCAGGTTCATTGTTGTTCTCCTTGTTCCCGCCATCCAATCATACGGATGGCCTTAATTAAAATAGTATATCATGATGGAATCTCAAAAGCAAGACCTAAACCGGGAAAAACAAGAAGTTTCTGCTGATTTGTGGAAAAAAGGCGAAATTTTGGGAAAAATGGGGAATGTTGTAATCTGCACAAAAAAGATTACAAATTTTAAAAAAAGTTGTTCACATATTCCAGTCTTTGTGCTATACTATATTTATCATTATAACTAGGGGTGGATGACATCATGAAAAAAGAAATGATAGCCATGTTGCTGGCCGGCGGACAGGGCAGCCGTCTTGGCGTGCTGACAGAAAGAGTTGCGAAACCCGCAGTTGCTTTCGGCGGCAAATACCGCATTATTGATTTTCCGCTGAGTAACTGCATCAATTCCGGAATTGATACAGTTGGTGTCCTGACTCAGTATCGCCCTCTGAGACTGAACTCTCATATCGGTATCGGTATCCCGTGGGATCTGGACCGCAATCACGGTGGTGTGACCGTATTGCCTCCTTATGAGACGAGCACAAAGGGCGAGTGGTACAGCGGTACAGCGAATGCGATCTACCAGAATCTGGAATATATGGATAATTACAATCCGGAGTATGTTCTGATTCTGTCCGGTGATCACATTTATAAGATGGATTACGAGAAAATGCTGGACTACCATAAGACAAAGGGAGCTGACATCACCATAGCGACGATGGCGGTCCCGATGGAGGAAGCGAGCCGTTTTGGTGTGGTTCTTGTGGACGACAACAAGAAGATCACCGAATTCGAGGAGAAGCCCCCCAAGCCCAGAAGCAATTTGGCTTCCATGGGTATTTACATCTTTAGCTGGCCCGTGCTTCGTGACGCGCTGATCAAGCTGTCCGAGCAGCCCGGCTGTGATTTCGGTAAACATATTATTCCTTATTGCCATAGCAATGGAAATCCGATTTTCGCATATGAATTCGAAGGATATTGGAAGGATGTGGGAACCCTCGGATCCTACTGGGAAGCGAACATGGAGCTGATCGATATTGTTCCTGTGTTCAATCTCTACGAGGATTTCTGGAAAGTTTATACCAACAGCGACATGCACCCTGCACAGTATCTCGGTGCACAGGCATTGGTGGAGCGCAGTATCATCAGTGAAGGTGCGGAAGTTTACGGAGAGGTTCGCAATTCTGTGATCGGTGCCGGTGTTATTGTCGAGGCGGGGGCAGTGGTTCGTGACTCTGTCCTGATGCAAAATTGTGTGGTTGGTGAGAACTCTGTCCTGGATAAGGTTATTCTTGCGGACGATGTGAAGGTTGGAAGCAATGTTAAGATGGGTGTGGGTGAGTACGCGCCCAGCCAGCTTGACCCGAAGGTATACGCTTTTGATCTGGTGACAGTCGGAGAGCATTCTGTGATTCCTGACAATGTGACCATCGGAAAGAATACGACGATTTTCGGAGTGACCGGTCCTGAGGATTATCCGGACGGAAAACTTCCCAGCGGTGGATTTATCAAGAAGGCAGGTGACATGGCATGAAAGCAATCGGAATTATTCTCGCTGGCGGAAACAGCAAGCGAATGAAGGAACTGTCCCAGTATCGTGCGATCGCAGCGATGCCGGTAGCTGGCGGATACCGTGCCATTGACTTTGCGCTGAGCAGCATGAGCAATTCTCATATCAGCAAAGTCGCAGTCATTGCACAGTACAACTCGATCTCGTTGAACGAGCATTTGAGTTCCTCAAAGTGGTGGGATTTCGGACGTAAGCAGGGTGGTCTGTATGTATATACCCCCATGATCACACCTAACAACCGCAACTGGTATCAGGGAACTGCGGATTCGCTTTATCAGAACATCCGCTTCCTCTATGAGAGCCATGAGCCCTACGTGGTGATTGCGTCCGGTGACGGTGTCTATAAGCTGGATTATAATAAGGTATTGGAGTATCATGTGCAGAAGCAGGCCGATATCACGATCGTTTGTACGGACAATCCCGCAGGCGGTGATCGCAGCCGTTTCGGTGTTCTGGAGACGGATGCGGACGGACGTGTGGTTGAGTTCGACGAGAAACCGATGGCGACCGAACTGAATCTGGTTTCCTGTGGAATCTACGTGATTCGCCGCCGGCTGCTGATTGAGCTTTTAGAGCAGTGTGCCGAGGAGGAGCGTCACGACTTTGTACAGGATATCCTGATCCGCTACCGCAACGTGAAGAAGATCTACGCGTACAAGATGGACGGCTACTGGAGCAATATCGCGAGCGTGGAGGCATACTATCAGACGAATATGGATTTCTTGAAGAAAGAAATCCGCGATTATTTCTTCCATCAGGAGCCGGAGATTCGTTCTAAGGTGGATGATCACGCGCCCGCGAAGTACAATCCCGGTGCGAAGGTCCGCAACAGTTTGATCTGCAGCGGAAATATCATCAACGGCGAGATTGAAAACTCCATGTTGTTCAAGAAAGTATTTGTGGGTGAGAACTGTGTGATTCGCAATTCCATCATCCTGAATGATATCTACATCGGTGACAATACCGTGATTGAGAATTGTATTGTGGAGAGCCGCAGCAACATTGAGGCTGGTTCTGTGTTTAAGGGGACGCCGGAGGATATTCGGATCGTAGTGGCGAAAAAGTCAGAATACCGAGTATAAAAATATACGATATCCGTAAGGAACTGGAGGAAGAGAGACATGCAGATTACAGACGTGAGAGTGCGCAAGGTGGCGAAGGAAGGAAAGATGAAAGCCATCGTATCCATGACTTTGGACAACGAATTTGTTGTTCACGACATCAAAGTTATAGAGGGAGAGAAGGGATTGTTCATCGCCATGCCTAGCCGCAGGTCTGCTGACGGCGAATATCGAGATATCGCCCATCCCATCAACTCAGATACCCGCGACAAGATGCAGGCGATCATTTTGGAAAAGTACCAGAATGTGCTGCTGACAGAGGAAGCGGAGGAAGAACTGTAAATCAAGTGTACAGAGATACGAAAGGGGCTGCCGAATCAGGTGGCCCTCTTTTTGCGAGGTAAATTGAAAAATTAAATTCCGTTTGTAGGATTAAATTCCACACCCCTTTAAAATTCTTTGTTTTCATTGAATTTTTAAAGTGCCTTTTGCTCATATTCATGCTATAATAGTCTAAATTTCTTTGAAATTGCTGGTTT
>JAFQDI010000127.1 GCA_017416055.1 Lachnospiraceae bacterium | reverse complement strand
GATCTTCCCGTTGTTGAGAAAGCAATCACAACGCTTAAGGAGTATGGTGTACCCACTGAGGTACACGTATTCTCTGCACATCGTACCCCCGTGGAGGCAAAGAATTTTGCGGCAAACGCGAGAGTGAACGGCTTCGGCGTGTTGATCGCGGCAGCAGGAAAGGCTGCACATCTGGCAGGTGCTATCGCGGCAAACAGCACGTTGCCCGTGATCGGTATTCCTGTGAAGTCCTCCACGCTGGATGGACTGGATGCACTGCTTTCTACCGTACAGATGCCCTCCGGTATTCCGGTAGCGACCGTTGCCATTGACGGCGCGGCAAATGCGGCACTTCTGGCAATTCAGATTCTGGCTGTATCCGATGAGGAACTGGCAGAGAAGCTGATGGTTGCGAGAGCTGAGGCGGCAGCAAAGGTTCTGGAAAAGAACGCAGAGATCGAGAGAAAATTTAATTAAGGAAAAGGAGATACACATGAAGAGTTACAGCGAGAGCTACAAAGAAGCCGGTGTGGATATTACTGCCGGTTACAGAGCAGTGGAACTGATGAAGAAGCATATCGGACGCACCCGCAATGAGGGATGTCTTGATGATGTAGGCGGTTTTGGCGGATGCTTTGGTCTTCCCATTGCAGGAATGGAGGAGCCCGTTCTGGTTTCCGGAACCGACGGCTGCGGAACCAAGGTGAAGCTGGCTATCCTCATGGACAAGCATGACACCATCGGTATCGATGCAGTTGCAATGTGTGTAAACGATATTATCTGTGTAGGCGCAAAGCCCCTGTTCTTCCTTGATTATATTGCATGTGGAAAGAACGTGCCCGAGAAGATCGCGGAGATTGTTGGCGGCGTGGCAGAGGGCTGCGTTCAGTCCGGAGCTGCACTGATCGGCGGTGAGACCGCTGAGCATCCCGGCATGATGCCCGTGGAGGATTACGACCTGGCCGGTTTCGCAGTTGGTATCGTGGATAAGAAGAAGATTTTGGATAACACAAAGATGGCAGCAGGCGATGTTGTGATTGCACTGCCCTCCACCGGTATCCATTCCAACGGATTCTCCCTGATCCGTAAAGTGTTTGATATTGACAATAATAACCCTGAGCTCTACGTTCCTCGCGAGGAGCTGGGCGGAAAGACCATCGGTGAGACGCTGCTGACTCCCACCAAGATTTATGTAAAGCCTATTCTGGCACTGATCGAGGCAGTGACGGTGAAAGGTATTTCCCACATTACCGGCGGTGGTTTCTACGAGAACATTCCGAGAAGCATCCCTAAGGGACTGGGTGCGAAGATCGATAGAAGTGCCGTTAAGGTACTGCCTATCTTTGATCTGATCGCGAAGTTCGGAAACATTCCGGAGAGAGATATGTTCAACACCTACAACATGGGCGTTGGTATGAGCGTTGTCGTATCCAAGGAAGAGGCGGACAAGGCAATCGAGGTTCTGAAGGCGAACGACATCGATGCATACGTGATCGGTGAGATTATTGAGTCCGAAGAGGGTGTGATCATATGCTAAAAGCAAGAATTGCCGTGCTGGTATCCGGCGGCGGAACGAATCTGCAGGCACTCATTGATGCGCAGAAGAGCGGTCTGCTAAAAAGTGGCGAGATCGTATTTGTAGTTGCCAACGTGAAGGATGCCTATGCGCTCACCCGCGCGGCGAATAACGGAATCGAAGGCATGACCGTGCTTCGCAAGGAGTGCGACGGTCAGGAAGCATTTGAGGATAAGCTGATCAAACTGTTCGAGGAGCGAAAGATTGATCTGATCGTGCTGGCCGGATTCTTAAGTATCCTCACAGAGAAATTTACCAGCCACTTCGCAAATCGGATCATCAACATTCATCCTGCACTGATTCCTTCCTTCTGCGGCAAGGGTATGTACGGCCTTCATGTGCATGAGGCGGCTCTTTCCTACGGCGTGAAGGTGACCGGTGCGACGGTGCATTATGTAAACGAAATCCCCGACGGCGGAAAGATCATCATGCAGAAGGCGGTGGAGATCGAAGAGGGTGATACCCCCGAGGTACTGCAGAGACGTGTGATGGAGCAGGCAGAGTGGATCATTTTGCCTAAGTCCACCGAGAAGGTATGCGCAGAGATTGCGAAGGCAAAAGAATGAGCGGTGGCGAGATTATCGCTTAAGCATAAAAAGATATACGAGTGAATGCCGTGAACGGCGGCAGAATGGAGAAAAATATGAACATCTACGCAGTAAATCAGTTGAGCGATTTGCTCAGCAACAATACTTACCCCGGTCGCGGTATTGTGATCGGCAAGACCGAGGACGGAACGAAGGCTGCAGTGGCTTACTTTATCATGGGCCGCAGCGAGAACAGCCGCAACCGTATCTTCGTGGAGGAAGGCGAGAATATGAAGACGGAAGCCTTCGATCCTTCCAAGATGAAGGATCCTTCCCTGATTATTTATTACCCGATCCGCAAGCTGGACAACCACTTGATCGTGACCAACGGTGATCAGACCGACACCATCTACAATGGCCTTCAGGAGGGCAAGAGTTTTTCAGTTTCTCTCACGAGCCGTGAGTTTGAGCCCGACGGTCCCAAATGGACCCCTCGTATCAGCGGCATGCTGGACTTCGCAGACGGAAACTTCACCTATCAGATGAGCATCTTGAAGAGTGCTGACGCAGAAGGAACTGCTTGCAACCGTTTTACTTACTCCTACGCGCCTCTCAACGGTCTGGGTCATTTTATCCACACCTACGTGCGCAACGGAGATCCCATCCCCACCTTCCAGGGCGAGCCTGAGCGCGTTGCGATCCCCAATTGCATCGATGAGTTCACTGAGATGATCTGGAACAATCTGGATGAGAACAATAAGATTTCCCTCTATGTTCGTTTCGTTGATTTGGCAGACGGCAGCGTAGAGAACAGAATGATTAATAAGCACTTGCTGTAACAGTTCAGCCATGACCGATATCACAGTTGAATCATGCTTGCATGAATGAAACTGTGATGAAGGGCATGGACGGAGCGCCCGATTATGAGCAAAAGTCGCTGTGTAACAGCGAAGGAAGCACCGCAGGTGCGTTTTGCGAATGCGCTCCTGAACTGGATATAATTATAATTAATTCAGGAGGATTACCACCAATGAAAGAACTTGCACTGAAATACGGATGTAACCCCAATCAAAAGCCCTCTAAGATTTTTATGCATGATGGCAGCGACCTGCCCATTGAGATTTTGAGCGGACGTCCCGGATATATCAACTTCATGGACGCATTTAACAGCTGGCAGCTGGTTAAGGAAGTGAAGGCAGCATTGAATATGCCGGTTGCTACTTCCTTCAAGCACGTTAGCCCCACCTCTGCGGCAGTAGGACTTCCCCTGTCCGACGCGCTGAAGAAGGCTTGCTTCGTTGACGACGTTGAGGGACTTGACGAGTCTCCTCTGGCTTGCGCTTACGCGAGAGCAAGAGGCACCGACCGCATGAGTTCCTTCGGCGATTTCATTGCCCTCAGTGATGTGTGCGATGCTACCACCGCAAAGCTGATCAAGCGTGAGGTTTCCGACGGTGTGATCGCTCCCGGCTACACCGATGAGGCGCTGGCTATTCTGAAGCAGAAGCGTAAAGGCAATTACAATGTGATCAAGATCGATGAGAACTTCGTTCCCGATCCCATCGAGCACAAGCAGGTTTACGGAATCACCTTCGAGCAGGGAAGAAATAACTTCAAGATTGATGAGGAACTTCTTTCCAATCTGGTAACCTCCAACAAGGAGCTGCCCGACAGCGCAAAGCGCGACCTGATCATCGCGCTGATCACCTTGAAGTATACCCAGTCCAACTCTGTATGCTACGCAGTGGATGGACAGGCAATCGGTGTCGGAGCAGGACAGCAGTCCCGTATCCACTGTACCAGACTGGCAGGCCAGAAGGCAGACAACTGGCATCTGCGTCAGACCGAGAAGGTTCTTAACCTGCCTTTCAAGAGCACTCTGGGCAGACCCGACAGAGACAATGTAATCGATGTATATATTTCCGATGACTACGAGGACGTATTGGCTGACGGCGCATGGCAGCAGTACTTTACCGAGCAGCCCGCACCTTTCACCCGTGAGGAGAAGAAGGCTTACCTTAGCACTCTGACCGGCGTTGCAGTGGGTAGCGATGCATTCTTCCCCTTCAGCGACAACATTGAGCGCGCAAGAAAGAGCGGTGTATCCTACATTGCACAGCCCGGCGGATCCGTGCGCGATGACCTCGTAATCGAGGCGTGCGACAAGTACGGCATCGCAATGGCCTTCACCGGAATGCGTCTCTTCCACCACTAATTGAATTAACGGCACGGCCAAAATGGTTTCCGCCTAAAATTCGACCCGAACTAGTCCCTACCCACCCGCGGACGTTACCGCGGGCTGGGCTTAACGGGACAATCGGGAATCGTATCGGTTCTACAGCGTAATGCTACGGCGAGTGTAATGTGACAGAATGGTAATAGAGAGATTTCTGTATTGCCGATATGTTGTGAAAGCTCAGCACGTGCGTTACGAGAATGTAGTTTTTGCAACGCTTCTATGAGGTATCTGCGAAACCTACACGTTACTTTGAGTAATCTGCCGGAAAATATTTCTGCTGTCCGGCACATTGGAAAGAAAGGTGTTGCGAACATGAAGATTATGGTGGTTGGCGGCGGTGGCCGTGAACATGCGATAATTAAGAGTTTGAAGAAGAATGATCAGGTGGAGGAGATTTTTGCTCTGCCCGGAAATGGCGGTATCGCCGCTGACGCGACCTGCGTTCCCGTGGGCGCGAAGGATATTGAAAATATTGTAAAGTTTGCTACGGAAAACAGTATTGATTTCGCCGTAGTAGCTCCCGATGACCCGCTGGTACTTGGCGCAGTTGACGCTTTGAACGCAGTGGATATTCCCTGTTTTGGCCCTAAGGCAAATGCGGCCATTATTGAGGGAAGCAAGGTGTTCTCAAAGAACCTGATGAAGAAGTACGGTATCCCCACCGCAGCGTATGAGGTGTTTATGGAGATAGATGCGGCTCTTCAGTACCTTGAGACTGCACCGATCCCTACGGTAATCAAGGCGGACGGTCTGGCTCTCGGCAAAGGCGTGATCATTGCCCAGACCCGCGAGGAGGCGAAGGAAGCCGTTCACTCCATGATGGAGGATAAGATTTTCGGTGCCAGTGGTTCTCAGATCGTTATCGAGGAGTTTTTGACCGGTCCCGAGGTGTCTGTTCTTTCCTTCACCGACGGAAATCTGGTGATCCCCATGATTTCTTCCATGGACCACAAACGTGCCCATGACAATGACGAGGGACTGAATACCGGCGGTATGGGAACAATTGCTCCCAACCCTTACTATACCGAGGCAGTGGCAGCAGAGTGTATGGAGAAGATTTTCCTGCCCACCATCAGTGCAATGAAGGCGGAGGGACGCGAGTTCAGAGGATGTCTATATTTTGGTCTGATGATTACCCCCGACGGTCCCAAGGTGATCGAGTATAACTGCCGTTTCGGTGATCCTGAGACACAGGTAGTTCTTCCTCTGTTGGAGAGCGATCTGCTGACCGTAATGCAGGCGACCGCGAACGGAACACTGGCTGAGACTGAGGTGAAGTTCAGCGAGAAGTCCGCATGTTGCGTTATCGTGGCGAGCGAGGGCTATCCCACTGCATATAAGAAGGGATTTGAGATCACCCTTCCTGAAGCAGAAGAGGATAAGGAAATCTTTGTGGCAGGCGCGAAGCTGGGCGAGAACGGCGAGTTGCTTTCTGACGGCGGACGAGTGCTGGGTGTGACTGCGATTGCGGATACGCTGGAAGAAGCGATTGAGAAGTCATACGCACATACGAAGAAAGTTAAGATGGACAACAGTTTCTACCGCAATGACATTGGACAGAGAGCGTTGAAGGCGTTG
>JAFQDI010000126.1 GCA_017416055.1 Lachnospiraceae bacterium | reverse complement strand
CCCGGTGGGTGCGGTCAGCGTGAAGGCGACCACCGAGGAAGGGCTTAGCTTTACCGGAAGTGGTGAGGGAATGGCAGCGAAGGCAGTTGTGCTGTTGAACAGTGATACCTGAAGAAAGTAGAAAAGGCGTGACTCCGGTCAAAAAAAATGAGAGTCATGCCTTGACGAAAGCTCGGATGAGCGTTATAATGTGAAAGAATCAAATTGCGGATATGGTTCATCGGTAGAACGCTAGCTTCCCAAGCTGGAAAGGCGGGTTCGACTCCCGTTATCCGCTGTCAAAGAGCCTTGTAAAATAAGGGTTTTTCGCGTGTCGGAGATTGCGAGGTAATCAAAAAGTAACCAAAAAGTAATCAAGGACGAAACACAGGTATATATTGATTTTCCTAAATGAATATGATACCATTCTATTAGACAATAGTAGTACCAACTGCAAGACCCGACAACGTATGTATTGATACGGTTGCCGAGCAATTGCTTGGTAGAGGGTAGATGAACACATACGCAGGGCGAGGGCCTTGGTATGTGTTTTTTGTTTTATAGGAAACTTCGTTCCTATAAAGCAAAACGCTCCGCGGGTTGCTGAGTGCCAGTGGCACTCGTTTAGCAACGACCGAAACGGAGTGTAGACTGCGCACAGCGCGAGAATCTTTGGGCGGGTTATTAATGCGGATGGATATGTATCAACAGGGCAGAGTGTTTCGTCAAAGAAGACTTCTAATGGTAACTTATAGATATGGAGGGAATTAATATGGTAGAAGTTACGGTAATTATGGATATGATTGATTGGCATATGCCTCCTGAAGTTCAATCTAAAGGAATAGCTTTAGCAAAAAAATTAGAAACAATTATTCCGTTTATCCAACCGGTAACATCAAGACATAATAAAAACGTATGGGATAATTGTGCTTTAATCATTGCAGAGAAAAGTGATGAAGAGCTTAAACCATATTTAACTGAATTGTTAGAATGGTTACAAGACATGAATTGGCCGGGAGCATATTGCATCCGGGAAAGATTGCAAAGATACTCGGACAATGATTCTATCCACAGCGCAATAAACATATGTGTCGAAAAAGCAAAGGCTTGTAATGACGAGATCTGGGAAGACAACTTACATCAGATCCAAAGCCTTGATTTTCCTACATAAATTGCACTGGATATTCAGTACTATGATGCCGAGACAGGGCAGAATATTATTCATTGTTATTGCGCCGGCAGATCAGACCTTGGATGGGTAACAAATAGATACGGAGGACCCAAGAATGTCAATTTTCCAGTTATTTATAGACCTTAAATCAGAAGGATTTGTACGCAAAGGTAACGCACTGTTTAGAGTTTACGGAGATGGAATATTCCAGACGATTAATTACGCAAAAAACAATAGCTCCGGACCCAAGGAATTCTCTGTTGGTTTGCAATCTATGTACTCAGAATTGAAGCCACAGTGGTTTACTGCAAGAGGGTGTATTCCTCGTTACAGTATGGATAAAATTGTCAGTCAAAGTCGTGAATATCAGGAGAACATGAAAAAAGTGCTGGATGGCAACATGGAAATACAGTTTCCTTCTCCGAGCGAAATACTTGTTCCGTGGTTTAACGAAATTACAACACAGCATCAACTGATAGAAAGACTATGTTCTTTGGATATAGCCATGCGTGGGACTGTGATATGGGTTGATGGCATGAAAATTGCACCGTATTTGTCATGTGGCGACTATGCAAACGCAGAAAAGGTTGTTCAGGAAATACTTCAACAGCATAAACTTGCTTATCGTCATAATCGAGTATTGTTCACTGCAGAGCAGTATGAAAAATACATGGAAAAACGGAGGGCGGAAGATGAGAAATTAGAGAATCTCTTAAAGATGATTCAAAGGCAGAATCATGATGAAATTTCTAATTATCTGCAAAACAACTATTTGGTTAATTGCCAATATGCCAAGTTCTGTATGAAGTAAAGGAGATCGGACAGGAGGAGAGGCGTGTGAACACTTTTTGAGCATAATGAAGCAGGAACTGGCACATTGGAGAAGGTCGTGCGGATTGAAGTAATAACTAACTATCAAAAAGCGGAGACTTTGCAATTTGGTGTCTGATAAGAGCAAAAACTGTATCTCAAGGGGTAGATTATGAAGTGTTTTTTAAAGAATCAACGCAAAGCCTTTATATAATGTTAATTGTGGCAATATTAATGTTGAGTGTAGAGTGAGCATTTGGCCATTGGAGAGTATCGGCCTACCATTGAATCATGTTTGCTAAAACCCAAAACACGGGCGATGCGAAATAAGACACATCCCTATTTTTTCTCAAACACCACTTGACAAAATGCTGATCACCGCATATTCTTTTATTAATAGGAAAATGCATTGAACGGAGAGAGTAGCAGATTTTCTTCTCGCAGAGAGGGGCGGTCACCGGCTGAAAGCCACCCCGTGACAGAGGTTTGTGAAGTGCATCCGGGAGCAGACACGGGGAACTTGAGTATCCGTGTACGGCTAATCGACGTTAACGATTTCGAGTGGGTGCCGTTTGGCACTTAGAAGAGTGGAACCGCGGATAAACTTCGTCTCTTGTGAGGGACGGAGTTTCTTTTTTTGACCAGACATGACTACAAGGCAGGTGCAGATTATGAGTTTGATCAAGTTTATTCGTGACGAAATTGCGATTGTCCGGGAGCGCGACCCTGCGATCAAATCATCGATGGAGGTGCTTTTGTATCCCAGTTTTAAGGCGATGATGCATTACCGTTTGGCGCACAAGCTGTATCTGGGCAGACACTATTTCCTGGCCAGATGGATATCGCAGAGGAGTGTCAGAAAGACCGGTATTGAGATTCACCCCGGTGCGACCATTGGAAAAGGGCTGTTTATCGACCACGGAGCCGGTGTGGTGATTGGCGAGACCGCGATCCTTGGCGACAATGTTACGCTGTTTCAGGGCGTGACGCTGGGCGGTAACGGCAAAGAGAAGGGGAAACGTCATCCCACCCTTGGCGACAATGTGATGGTCAGTGCCGGAGCAAAGATTCTGGGGTCATTCACGATCGGAGAGAATTCGAAGATCGGAGCCGGATCGGTGGTTCTTCAGGAAGTGCCTCCCAATTCCACGGTAGTGGGTGTTCCGGGGCGCATTGTGAAGCGCGACAATGTGAAAATTCCGCGAATGGATATGGACCAGGTTACGTTGCCTGACCCGATTTTGAATGAGATCAATCAATTGAAGCAAGAGAATCGTAGATTACAGGAGGAAATTTCACTGTTGAAAACTTATTTTATGGGAGATACCGGAAACTAAACCGTTCACTGCACGGACGGAACGATTGCAAAGTAAGATTAATATAATCAGGATAGAGAAAGAAGGAGTTATTTACGATGAAAATTTACAATTCATTATCCAAAATGAAAGAAGAATTTGTCCCCATTGAACCGGGCAAAGTGAAGATGTACGTATGCGGCCCTACCGTGTACAATCTTATCCATATCGGAAATGCGCGTCCGATGATCGTATTTGACACGGTTCGCCGCTATTTCGAGTATAAAGGCTACGAGGTGAATTATGTGTCCAACTTCACTGACGTGGACGACAAGATCATCAAGAAAGCGGTTGAGGAGGGCGTGGATTCTTCCGTGATTTCCGAGCGCTATATTGCGGAGTGTAAAAAAGATATGGAGGCGATGAACGTTCGTCCTGCGACCACTCACCCCAAGGCGACGCTGGAGATCGGCGGAATGCAGGAGATGATTACCGGTCTGATTGATAAGGGATTTGCGTACCCTGTTTCTGACGGTACCGTATATTACCGCACCCGCAAGTTCAAACCTTATGGAAAGCTGTCCCACAAGAATCTGGATGATCTGCAGTCCGGACATCGCGCGATCAAGGTAGCAGGTACCGATGGCAAGGAAGACGAGCTGGATTTCGTGCTTTGGAAGCCGAAAAAGGAAGGGGAGCCTTACTGGGAGTCTCCCTGGTGCCAGGGCCGCCCCGGTTGGCATATTGAGTGTTCCGTGATGGCGAAGCGCTATCTGGGTGACGAGATCGACATTCACGCAGGCGGAGAGGATCTGATTTTCCCTCACCATGAGAATGAGATCGCGCAGAGCGAGGCGTACAACGAGAAAGAGTTTGCGCGCTACTGGATGCACAACGCATTCTTAAATATTGATAATAAGAAGATGAGTAAGTCTCTGGGCAATTTCTTTACCGTTCGTGAGATCAGTGAGAAGTATGATCTGCAGGTGCTGCGTTTCTTCATGCTGAGCGCACATTACCGCAGTCCGCTGAACTTCAGTGCAGAGCTGATGGAGGCGAGCAAGAACGGTTTGGAGCGTATTTTGACTGCTGTGGAGCGCCTTGGCGATCTTCAGAAAAATGCGGCAGGCGAGATGAGCGCAGAGGAATTGTCCGTAAAGAAGGCCGCAGAAGAACTGGTTGCGAAGTATGAGGCGGCGATGGATGATGATTTCAATACAGCAGATGCGATTTCCGCGATTTTTGAACTGGTTAAGCTGGCGAACACTGATGTGAAGGCGGAGAGCAGTAAGGAACTGGTTGACTGGGTGAAGGCAGAGATCGAGGGACTTTGCGATGTTCTCGGTATCATCACCGAGAAGAAGGAAGAACTGTTGGATTCCGAGATCGAGGAGATGATCGCGAAGCGTCAGCAGGCCCGCAAGGAGAAAAATTTCGCGCTGGCTGACCAGATCCGTAACGAACTGCTGGAGAAGGGTATCGTTCTTCTGGATACCCGCGAGGGAGTAAAATGGAAGAAAGCCTGAAGGGATTGTTTGATCCAAACGAGATCGATGTGAGGACATATTCACCGTTGACACTGGCGTTTCTCGGCGATGCGGTTTTTGAACTGATGGTCAGGACGCTGGTGGTGACGAAGGGAAACACTGCGCCGGAAAAGCTTCACAAACGCACGACGCGATTGGTGAAGGCGGAGGCGCAGGCAATGATGGGGCATGGAATCTGGGAAGAACTTACCGAGGAGGAACAGTCTGTTTACCGCCGCGGGCGTAATGCCCAGTCCTACACCCACGCGAAGAATGCGACGGTTAGTGATTATCGCCATGCGACCGGTCTGGAGTCATTGTTTGGATATCTGTATCTGTGCGGGAGACAGGAGCGGATGCTTGAACTGATGAAGCGGTGTGTGGAGATTGTCGAGGAGGAATTATGAGATACGAGGAATTTACCATAGAAGGACGAAATGCGGTGACCGAGGCGTTCCGCTCCGGAAAGACCATTGACCGTCTGTTTGTGCTGGATGGATGTCAGGATGCCCCGATCAAGACGATCCTGCGCGAGGCAAAGAAGCAGAATACGCTGGTGCAGTTTGTAAATAAGGAGAGACTGGATCACATGTCCGAGACCGGAAAGCATCAGGGCGTGGTGGCTTATGCGGCGGCTTACGAGTATGCGGAAGTCTCCGACATTTTGGAGGCGGCCAGAGCGAAGAATGAATCGCCGTTTATTTTCCTGCTGGATGAGATCGAGGATCCTCACAATCTGGGAGCGATCATCCGTACCGCAAATTTGGCGGGAGCTCACGGCGTGATCATTCCGAAGCGCCGCGCCGCGGGACTGACCGCGGTGGTGGCGAGAACTTCCGCCGGTGCGCTCAATTACACGCCGGTGGCAAAGGTGACCAATCTGGCCAAGACCATTGAGGATTTGAAAAAGGAAGGCATGTGGTTTGTCTGTGCCGATATGGGAGGTCAGACCATGTACGATCTGAATCTGACCGGTTCCATCGGTCTGGTCATCGGAAACGAGGGACAGGGCGTGAGCCGTCTGGTGAGAGAAAAGTGCGATATGATCGCGTCGATTCCCATGAAGGGAGATATTGACTCATTGAATGCGTCGGTGGCGGCAGGCGTGCTGGCGTATGAGATCGTGAGACAGCGGTTGAAGAAGTGAAAATGATTTTAAAAATTTTTCAAATTTGTTGTTGACAGAACTTCTTTTCTGTAGTATATTATAACGCGTCGGCAGAAAATGCCGAAGAAAATAAGCTGACGTGGCACAGGTGGTAGCGCACCTCATTGGTAATGAGGAGGTCGGCAGTTCGAGTCTGCTCGTCAGCTCTTGGGAAGTCTGAAAGGACTTCCCATTTTTCTTTTATAAAATTAGCGCTTCCGAAAAATTTTTGTTTACTTTTTGATTTTATATGGTATGATAACAGGTGTATTTTCCCAAAATAATATTGGAGGAACAGGTATGGAAAGCGAGAGCAGGAATTTTATTGAACAGATTATCGACAAAGATTTGGCAGAGGGACGTTTTGACCATGTCCAGACCAGATTTCCTCCGGAACCCAATGGATATCTGCATATTGGACATGCCAAGTCGATCCTGTTGAACTATGGATTGGCGAAACAGTACAATGGCAAGTTCAACATGCGTTTTGATGATACGAACCCCACGAAGGAGAAGAGCGAGTTTGTTGAGTCCATCAAGCAGGATGTGGCTTGGCTGGGTGCAGACTGGGAGGACAGACTGTTTTTTGCGTCTGACTATTTCCCGGTGATGTACGAGTGTGCAGAGAAGCTGATTCTGAAAGGAAAGGCATATGTCTGTGATCTGACTGCAGAGCAGATCCGTGAGTACCGCGGAACGCTCACCGAGCCTGGAAAGAACAGCCCTTACCGCGATCGCAGCGTGGAGGAGAATCTGCAGATGTTCCGCGACATGCGCGACGGCAAGTATGCTGACGGCGAGAAGGTGCTTCGCGCGAAGATCGATATGGCATCTCCGAACATCAACATGCGTGACCCGGTTATCTATCGTGTGGCACATATGACTCACCACAACACCGGCGATCAGTGGTGCATCTACCCGATGTATGATTTCGCTCATCCCATCGAGGATGCAGTGGAGAAGATTTCCCACTCTATCTGTACGCTGGAGTTTGAGGATCATCGTCCACTCTACGACTGGGTGGTACAGGAATGTGAGTTCACGCAGCCTCCGAAGCAGGTGGAGTTTGCGAAGCTGTATCTGAACAATGTGGTTACCGGAAAGAGATATATCAAGAAACTGGTTGAGGAAGGCATCGTGGACGGTTGGGATGATCCCAGACTGGTGTCCATCAGCGGACTTCGCCGCCGTGGTTATACCCCGGAGGCGATCAAGATGTTCGTGGAGCTGGCAGGCGTGTCTAAGAGTAATTCTATCTGCGAGATGGCGATGCTTGAGTACTGTATCCGCGAGGATCTGAAGCTGAAGAAGCCTCGTATGATGGCGATTTTAAATCCGCTGAAGCTGGTGATCGATAACTATCCAGAGGATCAGGTGGAGTATCTGGATGCTCCGAATAATCTGGAGAATCCGGAATTGGGAAGCCGTCAGCTTCCTTTCTGTAAAGAACTCTACATTGAGCAGGAAGACTTTATGGAAGTACCGATCAAGAAGTATTTCCGTCTTTTCCCCGGAAACGAAGTACGTCTGATGAATGCATATTTCGTGAAGTGTACCGATGTGGTGAAGGATGAAAACGGAAACGTGATTGAGGTACATTGTACTTATGATCCCGAGACGAAGAGCGGAAGCGGCTTCGAGGGACGAAAGGTGAAGGGAACCATTCACTGGGTATCCGCGAGACATGCGGTTCCCGTTGAGGTTCGCCTGTACGAAAATATCATCGATGAGGAGAAGGGTGTATATAATAAAGAAGACGGCAGTCTGAATCTGAACCCCAATTCTCTGGTTGTAGTAAACGGTCTGGTTGAGCCTGATCTGGCAAAGGCCGAGTTGGGAGAAAAGTTCCAGTTCGTCCGCAACGGATTTTTCTGTGTGGATACGAAGGATTCTGAGCCCGGAAAGCCGGTATTCAACCGTATCGTGTCGCTGAAGAGCTCGTTCAAGCTCCCTAAGTGATCGAAATTCATAGCGAAAAGATAACAAGGCTCCGGTTACTTGCGGCTGTATCGGCCGGACAAAGCAACCGGAGCCTTTGTGTAATTATCGCTCGGAAAGAACGTGTGCGATCTGATCTCAGTCCAGAAGACTGTGGCTCATCCGCAATTTGTCGGAGAGCATGGCGATGAATTCCGAGTTGGTGGGTTTGCCTTTGCGTGTGTTGATGGTATAGCCGAACACTGCATCCAGCACATCGATCTGCCCACGGTTCCATGCAACCTCGATGGAATGGCGGATCGCTCGCTCTACACGGCTGGGAGTGGTGTCATAACGTTTTGCGATGGTAGGGTAGAGCTGTTTCGTCACGGATCCGAGCATGTCCATGTCATTCATACACAGTTCGATCGCTGTGATCAGATAGCGGTAGCCTTTGATGTTGGCGGGCACGCCCATCTGATGAAGCGCCTGGCTGATGCGGACCTCGGGACTTTCCGCAGGTGTCGTGATTGCCGGGAGCGCGGAGGCCGGATTGG
>JAFQDI010000125.1 GCA_017416055.1 Lachnospiraceae bacterium | reverse complement strand
CCTGTGCCTATCGTTATAACTAAAAATGGTTATGGTGAAGCCGTTATGATGAGCGTTAAACTTTATGAAGAAATGTTTACAAAGACGCAAGCAGCAGCTCTGATCAACGCAAGTTTAGACGATATCGAAAACGGCGCTACCCCTATAGATGGAACGGAATTTTTTGGTTCTATGAGGGAAAAGTATGGCAAATAATAAATATCGACTAAGGATTTTTCCTTTGGCGCAACATGATATGGAGCAAATGTTTGATTATATAGCAATCGAACTTTGTAACCCAACTGCGGCAATTGGGCAAATCAACGATTTTGAAAAGGCGTTTGAAAACGTCTGTGCTTTTCCTGAAAGTTGCGCCTATATAAACAACGAATACGTAAAGGACAAGTCTTTACGTAAGTTAGTGGTAAATAATTACATAGCTTTTTATCGTGTAAGAAACGACGAAATACAAGTAGTACGGGTTCTATACGGTATGCGCAACTTCGAGGCTCTTTTATAATTTCTTACTAATATATTGAAGTGCAAAAATAGGCAGGGACTGTCCGGAGTGGGACAGTCCCTGCCTATTTCTGCCATCATTCGGTTTTTTCTGTATAATACTGTGCTTGCGCGTTCCAAAGTTCGTGGTACTTACCACTCTCATCGGAGACCAGTTCATCATGGGTTCCATGCTGGATGACACCGCCCTCGTGGAATACGGCAATCTCATCGCAGAACTTGCAGGAGGACAAGCGGTGGCTGATATAGATTGCCGTCTTATCTCCGGAGATTTCATTGAATTTGGAGTAAATCTCCGCCTCGGCGATGGGGTCAAGCGCTGCGGTCGGTTCGTCCAGAATAATGAACGGAGCATCTTTGTAGAGCGCGCGGGCGATAGCGATCTTTTGAGCTTCGCCACCGGATATATCCACGCCTCCTTCGGCCAGATTCTTATAGAGAACGGTATCCAATCCATTTTCCATGGTTGCCAGTCGGGCACCGAAGCCTGCGTCGATCAAGGCTTTCTCCGCCCGTGCACGGTCATACTCCACACTGCCGGCCACATTGTTACCGAGCGGCTGACAAATGAGCTGAAAGTCCTGGAACACCACGGAAAAAATCTTCATGTAGTCATCGTAGCGATATTTTCGGATATCAATGTCGTTGAGTAAGATCTGACCCTCCTGTGGATCGTACAGGCGGCACAGTAGCTTGATAAAGGTAGTCTTGCCGGATCCATTCTCTCCGACAATAGCCAGCCGTCTTCCTACCTTAAACTTCATGTTCACATGGCGCAGAGCCCAAAGCTCAGAGCCGGGATATTTGAAGGAAACATCCTTAAATTCCACCTCATATTGCCGGTCCGTCCGTTTTTCTGTGGTCAGTGTGCCCTGATACATGGAGTTGGGAATATCCAGAAATTCGTAGGTGGTCCGCATAAAGGGAACATTTTCTTTCAGCATGCCGATGCAATTGATCAGGGTAGACACACTTCCGGAAAGAGCAGTCACCGCGCCCACATACTGCGTCACGCTGCCGATTCCAAAGGCGCCTCCCCAGGCTTTCAGACACACGAACACATAAACGACACCGGTCAGAATACTGCTGATGCTTCTTCCGGCTGCCGTCCAGGCTCCCATCGGACCTCTGGCCAATTGCCCCATCTTTCCTTTATGGCTGAACACATCCGTTTGACGCATATAGTGCTGTGCAATCGCCTCCTGATTATAGATGCGGAAATCCACCGCCCGATAATCCTCCTCGGAGATAAAGCCGAAGGCACCAAAGACACGGTTGCCTAATCTGGCGTCCTCTGCGCAGGAGGCCCAATAAGCCATACTTTTGTTATTGCAGACCGGTCCGAGCACCGTCGCTGCGGCAATCAGTCCGATCAGCACTGCGATAAAGCCCGGATGGTTCAAAAATGCCACACTGCTTTCCGCCGGTACACGAAAGGTAAACAGGCTCACCGTCAAGGCTACCGCGCCCAGAATACCGGCACACCCTTCCACAAAATCAGCCCAACGGTTATATAGCTGCATAATTCCCCAGCCGCTCCAGTTTTCGCTCTGGTCAATCTGGGAGCGCAGATCATGTGTCTTCGGATCATCCACATCCGCAAAGTCCAGGGAGAGCATCTTATCCGCAAACAAATGATACTTGCGGTAGGTGTATCGATCGGAGATCACCTCTCTCCACCGCTGTAATAGTCCCGCCACCAACGTGATCGCACCCGTGCTGATCAACGCCGTCACCACCAGGCGAACCATTTCTTCCGCTCTGCGCGCGCCTGCCAGCTCATTGATGATTCTTGCGGAAAAGAATACTGCCACATAGGGCGTGATCGCCTTGGCGATACTGTGCGCCGCCGTCACCGCAAAGACACCGGGGCAAAAATGACGCACATCCCGGTAAGCCCGCCAATGGATCTGAACCGTTTCTTTCAGCGACACTTTATCCTTATTTTTCGCCATCTCGCTCGCCCCCTTCCTGATAGTATCTGGCCTGAACATGGAACAGCTTTGCATACTCGCCGCCCAGAGAAAGCAACTCCTCGTGGGTTCCTTCCTCGGCGATCACACCGTCCTGCAAAAACAAGATGCGGTCGCAGAACCGTGTGGATGCTAGACGATGAGAGATAAACAGAGAGGTTTTTCCACCGGTCATCTCGTGATACTTCATATAAATATCGTTTTCCGCGATGGGATCCAACGCCGCCGTCGGCTCATCCAACACGAGAATGGGGCCGTTTTTATAGAGCGCTCTTGCCAGTACCAGCCGCTGCATCTCTCCGCCGGAAAACTCCACGCCATCCAAAAACGCAATCTTACCCACATGGGTCTCAATCTTTTGTGGCAGTTTTTCTACCTTGGCCGTCAGCCCGGCTTTATCCAGACAATCCGCAACCCTTTTCAAATCAATATTTTCCACTGCTTGAGCCACGTGCTCTGCCACTGTCAGATCAAGCATGGACATCTCCTGAAATACAGCGGAGAACAGATCATAATATTCCTGACGATTAAACTCTCGGATATCGATCCCGTTTAACAAAACTCTGCCCTCGTCGGGATCATAAAATCCGCAGAGAAGTTTTACAAAGGTCGTCTTGCCCGCTCCGTTGAGACCCACCAGTGCGATTTTCTCGCCGGGATGAAGAGTCAGACTCATCTCCCGTATAATCTCTTTTTCTGTTCCCGGATCGCGGAAGGTCACATTTTCCAGTTTTAGCTCATACGTGTCTGCCTTGGGAATGGGAACACCGCCTTCAAAACGAAACGGCTCCGGCAAATGGATATACTCCTGAATCACGGAAAGTCCCAGGCATTCTTTATGTAGCGTAGCAAATTCGGACAGTAGCCCGGTCACCCAGTTGGAAAAGCCGG
>JAFQDI010000124.1 GCA_017416055.1 Lachnospiraceae bacterium | reverse complement strand
TGGGTGCCTATACCCAGCCGAATTCCACGATTAAAGACAGTCTGGAACTGGTTTATGACCGATTTCCCAGACTGAAGGAGCGCCGCCGTCAGGTAGCAGGTACGTTGTCCGGCGGTGAGCAGCAGATGCTCGCTATGGGGCGTGCGATGATGTCAAGACCTAAGCTTCTCATGCTGGATGAGCCGTCCATGGGTCTGGCCCCTATTCTGGTGGAAGAAATTTTCGATATTATCAAGACGCTGAATCAGGCGGGAACCACGATCCTTCTCGTTGAGCAGAACGCACAGATGGCGTTGTCTATTGCGGACAGAGGATATGTGCTGGAGACCGGTCAGGTGGTTTTGGCGGACGATGCAAAGAAGCTGCTTCACAATGACTCCGTGAGAAAGGCATATCTCGGAGGCTGATGAAAATAGGAGTGAGAAGATGACCACACTGGTATTGATTCGTCACGGACAAAGCCTTGCCAATCGGGACAAAATCTTTATCGGACAGCAGGATTACCCGCTGTCCGATTTGGGTGTACGGCAGGCAGAACTGACGGCAGAGTATGTTGCGCAAAATTTTCAAGTGGACAAGATCTATGCCAGCGATCTTTCCAGGGCTTACTGTACCGGAAAGGCTCTTGCGGATAGGCTGGGGATGGAGATCACCGTCGAAAAAGGGGTCCGAGAGATTTTTTTGGGAGACTGGGAAGGGACGAAATTCGAAGATCTTTACGACAGTGAAGATGAGATGTATCGGATCTGGCAGACCGACATCGGAAAGTCACAGTGCCCGAACGGGGAAAACCCTCGGGATGTGCTGGAGCGAGCTACGAAGGCGTTGGAGCGGATCGCACAGGAAAATGACAAAAAGACCGTGGCAATTGCCACCCATGCAATGGTGATTCGTGTGCTTCGGTGTCATTATGAAAATCGGACAATTGAAGACCTTCGGGAGGTTCCGTGGACGACGAACGCATCGGTGACCGTGTTGACCTATGATAACGGAAAACTGGGCGTGCAGGCGGTGGATCTGGATGAACATTTGGGCGAGCTTTGCACGAATATATCAAAGAAAGCATGAAGGAAAAGGATGCTGTAAACAACAAGTTGCTGTTTACAACATCCTTTTTTCGCCGGTTTCAGATGTGGGGGCACGGGAGAATAGAGGTTGAGTGAGCAACTGTGCAGCCGCAAACGCAAGGTCACTCTCTGACTCCCGGAAATCAGATTGATGCCACTGGATGACGAGAGAGAGCAGGCCGGAGACAAGAAAATTGATGATGTAGTCCTGAGGAATATGTCTGTGGTGATAAAAATTGCGAGCGGGAAGTAAATCCTCAGCGACTGCCTGGACAATGGAGCGTTGGATCAAGACACCGGTCATCTCGCTTTTGGTGAGCGCATCCAAAAGTAGTCTTTTTTCCTTCCAAAACTGAAAGAAATGTTCCAAAGTGGGGATGGTGGTGGCCATGGTTTCTGAGTAAAACTCGCCGGTCAGTTCCATCAGGGTGTGGTCGATCAGTGCGAACAGGGCCCCGTCTTTGCTGGAAAAATAGCGGTAAAAGCACTTGCGAGGGATGTTCATCTGTTCGCAGAGATTACTCACAGTGATATCCTCGTAGCGCTCAATGCACATGGCACGTAACAGGCCATGTTCCAATTCGTGCTGGCGATTGGCAGATTGTTCTGAAAAACACTGTTTGTACATCAGCGATCCCTCCTTAAGTTGCTATATTTAGTATAACATAATTGGTAGAAAAAACAATCTATTTAGTGAAAATGTTTAAAAAATAGTGTTCGAATTTGTTTTGAGGTGTCACAAAAGTGGCATTTTGCCCCTTGTGCTAAGTCCGTTTTTTTCGCTATAATACTATTATCATTGGTGATTTGTGCGAAAAGAAGAAATCACCGTAAAATTAAGGAGGATTTTTCAAATGTCTAAGAAGGAAAGAAAATTAGACGCGAACGGCAAGCCCGTGTTTGGTATGCGCGATAAACTCGCATACGCAGCAGGTGACTTTGGCTGTAACATGAGCTTTTCGCTCAAGGGAACCGTTCAGACTTTCTGGCTGGTATACATGACGATGGAGACCGGCCTGTTGTCCTTATTGCTTTTGTTGGTTCAGATCTGGGATGCGGTGAACGATCCCATGATCGGTTCCATGATTGACGCGGACAGAAGAAAGTATAAGATGGGTAAGTTCAAAACTTACATTTTCGTCGGTGCATGCGGTCTGTTGGTTGCAGGTGCAGCAGTATTCCTTCCCTTCCCGAAGGCACCCGTTGTGTTGAAGGCGGTTCTCTTCATTTTGGGTTATGTTATCTGGGATGCCTGCTATACCGTGGCTAACGTGCCTTACGGCTCCATGCTTTCTCTCGTTACCGAAGATGTCAGCGAGAGAGCACAGCTTTCCACCTGGCGCTCCATCGGATCCATGGTTGGCAATATGGTGCCCGTTATGATTCTTCAGAAACTGATCTGGAAAGATGTTATCTTTGACGGAACCACCGATTTCCTGGATAAGATCGAGATCCCTAAGGGATTTGACAAGTCCCAGTTCCTGATCAACCCTAACACCGGTAAGGCGTATGAGATCGGCGAGGCGGTATTGAGCCCCGCAACCGGAAAAGAGGTACAGATTCTTCTGGGCGAGAGAGCATTCTGGGCTGCTCTGGTCATGGGTGTTCTGGGCTTCATCGCATTTATGTTTATGATTAAAAATATCACTA
>JAFQDI010000123.1 GCA_017416055.1 Lachnospiraceae bacterium | reverse complement strand
TTGATCGCCTTAATATCCGCGATCGGATCACGGCCCTCAACAGATGCCGCGTCCACCACGTGGATCAGCACTCGGGTACGTTCAATATGTTTAAGGAAATTATGGCCGAGGCCAACGCCCTCGGACGCACCCTCAATCAGTCCGGGGATATCTGCCATGACAAAGCCTTTTCCGTCACCTAAGTTTACCACGCCGAGATGGGGATCCAACGTGGTGAAATGATAGTTGGCAATCTTCGGCTTCGCGTTGGATACGCGGGAAATCAAGGTGGACTTTCCCACATTCGGGAATCCGACCAAGCCGACATCCGCAATCACTTTCAATTCGAGAATTACCCAAAGCTCCTGACCGGGCTGACCGGGCTGAGCATATTTGGGTGCCTGCATGGTAGAAGTCGCGTAATGCATATTTCCACATCCGCCTTTTCCACCCTTTAAAATAATCTTTCTCTGATTTTCTTCACCGGACATATCGGCAATCACTTTTCCACTCTCAGCATCACGGATCACGGTTCCCTCCGGAACTTTGATCACTAAATCATCCGCATCCTTGCCGTGACAGCGGCGCTTACCGCCTTCCACGCCGGGTCTCGCCACGTACTTGCGCACATGCCGGAAATCATACAGGGTATTAAGCCCCTTATCTACCTGAAAAATAATGTCTCCGCCTCTGCCGCCGTCACCGCCATCGGGACCACCGTCCGGCACAAACAGCTCACGGCGGAAACTCACATGACCGTCACCGCCCTTGCCGGACTTGATAAAAATCCGGGCCTGATCTGCAAACATAGACATATCGTTACCTCGCTTATATTACTTCAATTTATCCTAATATATCACAGAATATCCGTCTTTGTAAATCTATTCGTAAAAATAATTTGAGCCGATGCTGATGCACCGGCTCATTCTTCTTTGTAATCAACAAAAATTACTCGTTTACAGCTACTTTAGGATATACAGAAACCTGCTTCTTGTCTCTGCCCTTGCGCTCGAAACGTACAACACCGTCTACCTTTGCGTACAGGGTGTCATCGCTTCCGATACCTACGTTGATACCGGGATGGATCTTAGTTCCGCGCTGTCTGTAAAGAATGTTGCCTGCCAGAACGAACTGTCCGTCAGCTCTCTTCGCGCCAAGACGCTTAGACTCGGAATCTCTGCCGTTCTTGGTGGAACCAACACCTTTCTTATGAGCAAATAATTGAAGGTTCATTGTCATCATTGTGTTACACCTCCTCAGTCACAATCTCTAACCACTCTGTTCCGTAAGCTCTGACAATATTTTCCAGTCCTAAGTTTAGGCTGTTCATCAGAAGCTTTGACTCCTCACTGAGCTTTTCGGGAAACTCTACATGTAAATATCCGTCATCCACATCACAGACGAATTTGTCCTCGGTGAATGCTTCGATGGAATTCACGGTATTCTGTGTCAATGCCGACACCGCTGCACAGAGAATATCTTCTCCCGGATCAGCATATTCGGCATGTCCCTCCACGGTGAATCCGCGGTACAGCCCTTCGGAATCGATGGCAAATCTTACACTAATCATAAAATTATGCGTTGATCTTCTCGATCTTTACCTGTGTATAAGCCTGTCTGTGACCGTTCTTCTTGTGGTAACCGCTTTTTCTCTTATACTTGTAAACGATAACCTTCTTAGCCCGTCCATCGCCCATAACAGTTGCAGTAACGGTAGCACCAGCTACGTTGGGGGTACCTACTACGAGCTCACCGTTGTTTACAGCAAGAACGTTCTCGAAAGTATAAGTAGCACCTTCCTCTACGCCCAGCTTCTCAACACGGATCACATCACCTTCAGCAACCTTGTACTGCTTTCCGCCTGTTGCAATAATTGCGTACATTTTGGCTCCTCCTATTTATCATTACTCGCCAACTACGGTGTCTGCACGAATGCAGAGCTTGCCAACCTCATTGTGCGGCACGTACAGAGTCAATAATAGCAAAGAATGATAGGTTTGTCAATTATTTTTTTATTTATTTTTCGACTCAATCTAATTTCAGATCGTTTTCCTTGATCCATCCGATCTTTCTCAGTATCTGTCCGAAAATCAATGTCAGCACCGCCGGCAGTACAAAGGAAATCATGATCAGCCCGAACCAGTCAAAACCGGTGATTGCCGCCTTCGTTCCCGCCGCAATATCGTTCAGCCAGCCGGTATACACGCCGATCTGTCCGACAAATCCGCAGGTACCCATGCCGGAAGAAACCGCGGCACCGTTCATTTCCAATTTAAAAATACAGGTTGCAATGGGACCAGTGATGGCTGATGCCAATGTGGGCGGTATCCAGATCAGCGGATTCTTCACGATGTTGCCCATTTGGAGCATGGAGGTTCCGATTCCCTGGGAAACTAATCCGCCCCACTTGTTTTCCTTAAATGACATCACTGCAAATCCAACCATCTGTGCACAACAGCCTGCAACAGCCGCTCCACCGGCCAAACCGGTCAGTCCGAATACGTTACAGATCGCTGCACTGGAAATCGGCAGTGTGAGCGCCATACCGGTCAGTACAGAAACCACGATACCCATCAAAAACGGCTGAAGCACTGTAGCGCGTTTGATTGTTTCGCCTACCGCACTTGCCACTTTGCCGACAGGCGGAGCAATCAGATAAGAAAGTCCTACACCAACCAAGATCGTCACCGCAGGAGTAACCAAAATATCTACCTTTGTCTCTTTAGAAACAATCTTTCCGCACTCAGCAGCCACAATTGCAATAATCAGTACCGCAAGCGGACCACCAGCACCGCCAAGCTGATTGGACGCATAACCCACAGTAGCGAGGGAAAACAGTACCAGAGGCGGACACTGCAACGCAAAACCGATCGCAATTGCCATCGCCGGACCGGACATTGCCGACGCAAAGTTTCCAATCTCCACAAAAAGGTCAATTCCAAACTGCTGTCCTATTGTCTTAATGATCGTTCCGATCAGCAGGGAACAGAAAAGTCCCTGTGCCATCGCGCCAAGGGCATCCACACCGTAGCGCTTTGCTGAAATCTCAATGTTTTTTCGTTTCATGAAGTCTTTTATCTTGCTCATATCAAAACTCCTCTCTTGTAGAATAACTCATTTCTCAACAAAAATAGCCTCAACAGCTGTCATGACAGCTATCAAGACTATTATAGTCTGATTCTTCTTGTTGTCAAGTGATATCGGAATAATTCACAATTTTCTTCAGAGTATTTTAGCTATTTCTCCCAAAAGCTATTCTTGATAGAGGAGTCCTGCCTCCAAAAGA
>JAFQDI010000122.1 GCA_017416055.1 Lachnospiraceae bacterium | reverse complement strand
CCCCTTCTCCCGATCATAGATATCAAACTCCAGAAAATAGTGGGGAAGCGCATCGTAAAACACCGAGTGCTTCGCGTACATCCACTCTCCGTACATAATATACCGCGTTCCCAGCACCTCATAAAACCGATCTTTGTGGACATTTGCCCACTGCTTCATCAGATTGTAATGGCGCTCCCGGTATCCACCGGTCAGGAAGTGACCCCTGCTCTGCAAAAGCAATTCGCCATCCTCGGAAAAAGAGATTGCGGAATTCGCTCCGTCTATTTTCTCCTCAACCACAATATGTTTACCCGCGATCTGAGAAAAGCGGATCTGAGAGAGATCCTCGTCTCCCGGCTGCAGTCTGGACCCCTCAAGATGAGGGGTGCGGGGATATTTTTTGATTTCTGTATTCATTTCGCACCTCCGTTAATCGATGCCACCATAAACAAATGGCCGTTCACTCCGTCAAACCTTAACCGTTCGCATCCGGCCTTTGCGAACAACTCCGTCAATCTTTGCTTCGTTAGTAGATGAATGTGTTCCGGATTATTGTCCTCCTTGGAAGGAACCGACACCACCACATACCGGCGTGCCAGCCGAACCGCCTCACAGACCGCTCTCTCTACCTCCGGGATGTGTTCCAACACTTCCAGCAAGGTAACCACGTCAAACGATTTGTCCGGAAAAGGGGCCTCACAGATGTTCGCTTCCAGTGCAGTCAACTGCTCAATTCCTCCGCGCCTCAGACCGTTTAACCATTCCACGCGCCTCGGCAGGATATCTACAGAGGTCACAGAAACCCACGGAAATTCCTCCATAAACGGTAGCAGAAACACGCCTCTTCCGCTGCCCACATCCAGCAGACTGTCAAAACGGACTGATTTTAAAAATCCGAGAGTGCGTCTGACTCTCGGCAACGGCTCATCCTGCTGTTTGAAGCGATAAAGCTTCAGTTCACGCGCTTTGCCCCAAGCGATTACTTCATCGATCTCCTGCGGGTTCAGCTCGTCCAAAGGCATCGTTTGCAGATGAACCGGCAGATCATCTGCAACTCCGCGGACATAGGCCGCCGCATAACGACAATTCAAATTTTCATACATGGCGGCCTCCTCCTTTTGCCTCGCTCAACCGTTAATTCATCACACAAAGTTCAAAATATCCTCTACCGTCTCTGCAATCTGCGTCGCACCGGCCGCCAACAGTTCTTCGCGGTTTCCGTAGCCGAACAGCACACCGATGGAATCCAGTCCGTTTTCCCTTGCTCCCAGCACATCATGCTCACGGTCTCCAACCATCACCACATCAGACAAATCGGTGATCCCACAGGTTTCCAACGCATACGCGATCACATCGCATTTGTTGTGACGGGTCGCATCCATGGTCGCTCCAGCAATGTACTCGAAATACTGCGCGAGTTCAAAGTGTTCAAGGATCTTGACTGCAAATTCCTCCGGCTTCGAGGTTGCGATGATGAGACGCTT
Organism: Lachnospiraceae bacterium; assembly: GCA_017416055.1. The sequence goes on along the minus strand of JAFQDI010000122.1, from coordinate 6,955 downwards.
TCCGGCTGCTTTGAGCGTCTCAAGGAGCTTAGTAACTCCCTCATAGACCTCATTCTCAAAAATGCCCTTCTCCCGGAAATACTCGCGGTAATACGCCACCGCCTGCTCGCTCTGCTCGTCGGAGAATCCGTAAAATGTCCGAAAGGAATACAACAGAGGCGGTCCGATAAACGGATAAAGTTCACTTCTGTCCTCCACCTCAATGTTCCACTTTTTCAATGCGTATACAACTGAATTGGTAATTCCCAGCCCCGGATCGGTCAGCGTTCCATCCAGATCAAACAGAATCGTATTGTACATAAAGGCCTCCTCCAATCAAAGAATCTTCTCCATACCTACCTTCTGTGGCACCAGACCACACTTCTCGTAGAATCTCATCGCACCGGGATTCAAGGTCCACACATTCAGCGTTACATTGTAACAGCCACTCTCCCGCGCATACTCCACCACGTGATCATAGAGCCGACTTCCGATGTGCATCCCTCGCCGGTTTTCATCCACACACAGATCATCGATGTAGAGCGTCTTCACATCAGTCATGATGTTATTGTCCACATACTGCTGGTGAACACAAAAAGCGTATCCCAGCAACTCCCCGCTCTCGTCAACCGCCACAAAGATCGGCTTTTCCTCATCTTCGATGATCGCCGCCAGCTCCTCGTCCGTATACTTTTTCGCATTCGGCTTAAACAAGTCGGGGCGACCGTTGTGGTGCACCATGAGGACCTGACAGAGCAGGTCGTTGATTCCGTTCATGTCTAAGATTGTTGCGCGTCTGATGTTCATCGTGATGTCCTTTCTGTCTATGTAATCTCGTCGTTTTTTTATTTGTCGAACGTGGAATTCGTCAGTTTAATCTTTTTTATTCGCCTTTTTGTGTGATCGGAAATCATCCAACAAACGCAGACTGCCGCTACCATAAAAATCCAGCCCACGATACCGTCTTTATCTGTCGCAGCTGCCCAGAGCACCACCGAACTGATAATAACGACGGTTTTCATGACCGAGGCCTCCGATCGAATAATTTCCTTTTTGGTCTCGTTTACCTGATCGCCGGAAAACTCCTCACAATCAATGGCCGCCAGCGCATTGATCGTTCCGACGCGCTGGTATACAGCTGCGGCCAGATTTGCGATCAAGCCCAATGCGCAGCCGATCACATATTCATCCACATCTCTGATCATAATTGCCATCATACAGGTAAACGCCAGAATCAATCCAATCACCGATATCACAACAGAGACGAGGCTTCGCGTCTGATATGCCTTTTTCGTCCCATTCAAGATTCGTTTCCGCTGTTTTTCGCTATGCGAATCTGCAAAAGCGGTATTCGACGCCTTTCGCTCTCCCCGCAACAACTCATCCGAGGTGACCCCAAAGATCTCCGCGATCACCGGGATCAAGGTCAGATCCGGAAGCGTTTCGTCCCTCTCCCATCGGCTGACGGTCTTGTCTGTGACCATCAGCATATCCGCGAGTTGTTTCTGCGTCAGACCGCTCGCTTTTCGCAACGTTGCAATAAAACTTCCAATCGTTTTCCTTTCCATTCCAAGCCCTCCGTGAAGTATCATTTTTTCAACTCAACCTCACTCTACAAAACCGAGAGAAAAAATGGAACCCCAGAAAGTGTCAATCGCCACCCAATTCCTGTCCTCGTCCATTCAAGTAAAGCCATTTCTTACTTCAGGCGTTTCTCAAATGCCCATCTCTCACTTCCATCCGCCAGAAAAATGGTTCCACAGTGACGATAACCATTCTTCACAAACAATCGCTGCATGGAATGATTATCCTTATGTGTATCCCCGCGCAGTACAAAAACCGGCTCCTCTCGGTTCAGACACCGCTCCGCCATGAACTGAACGACCTGACCTCCAAGGCCTCGTCCTTTCACCCGGTTGTCCATCGCCACCCGATGGATCACCGCATAGGGACCTTTATATTGCCACTCCCCGTCCACGATCACCTGATAGGTGGGATCCTCGCGAAAAGAGGCCATGAACGTTCCGATGACCTCTTCGTCTTCCTCCAACACAAAACTTTCTCCCAGTTCCATGTCTGCGAGAAAAACTGCCTCTGTCGGATAATTATTTTGCCATTGGTTGATTCCCCGGCTTCGAAAATATTCCTGCGCCTGACGGACAATCGCCATGATTGCCGCCAGGTCGCCTTTTGTTGCTTCACGTATTCTCATGATGTCGTTTTGTCTCTCCTTAATATCCGAAGGTTCCCTCCAGCGATTCATCGTTGTCGATCCACTCCTGAACCTCCACCACGCGATACTCGTCCTTGGAGTCGCGGATATATACCTTTTCAATTCCGGCGTTGATCACCATGCGCTTGCACATGGAGCAGCAGCTGGAATTGCGCACATACTCGTCCGTATCCATCTCCAAACCACAGAGGAACATAGAACTTCCGATCATCTTGTCGCGAGGTGCGCTGATGATCGCATTTGCCTCCGCGTGTACGCTGCGGCAAAGCTCATAGCGCTCCCCGCGGGGAACATTCAGCTTCGCGCGAACACAACTTCCCAGATCAATACAGTTCTTGCGGCCGCGGGGCGCACCCACATATCCGGTGGAAATCACCTCGTCGTTCTTCACGATCACCGCACCGTAACGCTTTCTCAGGCAGGTACCGCGGTTGGACACCATCTCCGCCAGGTCCAGATAGTAGTTGATCTTGTCTCTTCTCATAATCATGCTCTCCTTAACATTGGTATTTATTTGATCCTTTTGGTTTTGTTCTTACAGGGATATTTTCGGGCCAATTATCCTACTTTCTCGTTGGGATGATCTCCAGCCAATAGCCGTCCGGATCAGTGATAAAGTAGATCCCCATTCCCTTATTCTCATACACGATGCACCCCATCTCCTCGTGAAGCTGATGTGCCGCCTCAAAGTCATCCACGCGAAACGCCAGATGAAACTCCTCATCGCCCAGATTGTACGGCTCCTTGCGGTCAGCCAGCCAAGTCAACTCCAAAAGGAAGTCACTCTCCTCATTGCCCACGTACACAATAACGAAGGATCCGTCCTTCGCCTCCTTGCGATGCTTTTCGGTGAGTCCCAGCGCTCTCTCATAAAATTCCAGTGAGCGCGCCAAGTCCAGTACGTTATAATTTTCATGGACCATTGCAAATTTCATGCTTTTTTCCTCCTCTTTTCGAAAACCGTTTTTCAAAATCCGGTCATGATTAACATTCGGCACTATCGGCACACAATGAGCGCGCCCTGCGAACCGCGAATTCCCTTCGTGTATCGGTGAGACCAAAACCGCTCATGCTCACACATGGTGCACTCTGTGCTGATCTCAATCTTCTGAACCCCTGCCTCGCGAAGAGCAAGTGCATTCAGTCCCTTCAAATCAACATGATATTTCTCGCCGTCGGATCGAATAAACGCTTCCGCCTCCGGTCCAAATGCCTCTCTCATCGCTTCCGGCACATCGCCATCTGTCTCAAAACAGCAAACACCAATGTTCGGTCCGATCGCCGCGCAAATGTTTTCCGGATTGCATCCGAAGTTGTCCCTCATCGCACGAGCGGTCTTCGCTGCAATCTTCGTCGCAGTCCCTCGCCATCCGGCATGGGCCGCGCCCACCGCACCGGTAACCGGGTCCCATAGCAAAATCGGTGTACAGTCCGCAGTAAAGATCACCAGTCCGGTACCGGGATCATCGGTAATCAGCGCATCGCACTCAGGATTCACGCTGTGATCGACTCCCGTCGCATCCGTCCTCGTCACCACGCGGACAATATCCGAATGGGTCTGTCTGGTCAACACCAAATTCTCGCGCTCTGTCCCAAGCGCATCGCACAATATCTCAAAATTTCGCTCCACATTTTCCGGGCTGTCTCCCCGCTTCGAACCGATATTCAGGCCGGCCAGATGACCGGTGCTGACACCGCCGCGGCGGGTGGTGAAACAGTGGGGGACCAAAATGTTCTCGGCGGTGAGATATTCTAATTTGTCAATATGGTTGATCATAATTGACATTATTACAATCTCCTTATCTCTTATCAAATTTGTCTGCCAACATATAAATTACGTCTTTATTAAGAGGAGATATATTGTTCGGAAGATTATTCAAATCAAAAAAACTATGTTCCAATGCTTCCGATGTCTGCACTCTCAATTCGCCTCGATACTTGTTGCAAAGAAACACCATCTCTGCAGTATATACTTAGTCGCCGTTCGGATACATGTAATGCATCTTTTTCCGGACTGGTGCGCGAAATAGGTTAATTTCAGACACTCCAATCCAGTTTCTTCTATTACCTCCCGCTTGGCACATTCCTCGAAACTTTCACCCAATTCCAGTGCCCCGCCGGGATATCCCCAATAGCCATTGTCTGCTCTCTTTTGAAGTAAAAGTTGATTCTTTTCATTTAAGATTAAAACACAGGCGCCAGCCATTATCAACGGTCTGTGACCGATTTCTTTTCTCAAATCCATGATATATCCCATCCGTACACTCCTCACCGTTCATCCACGCTTCTGCCAAAGTGCATACGCCTGCTCCCAGGTAGATACCGAAAATGGCCTCTGCTCATCTCCGATTTCCTTCGCATAATTTTCCACGAATCTCAGAAAGAAGGTCAGATGTTCCCGATTGGTCTGCAATTCCTGCAAAATGACTTTACTCCAAACGTTCGCCTTCGCAAATTGGTCACTGTTCAGAAAAGCCTCAAGATAATTCTTTTTGTCATAAGGAACTCGATATTCCTCAAGGATTAATATCTTCCCTCCCGATATCTCTAGAATCGTATACGGAGCACCTTCGTCAGTACAATCCAATGGCAGTCCACAAGACCCCGGGTTAATTAGCATCTTATTCCCATCTGCAGATTGATAACTCCACTGAATATGTGTATGACCAAATATATAAACTCCCGAATCCAACATTTTCAAGCGTTCGAGGAACTGACTATCTTTGTCCAGATCGCGGCGTATATCTGCACAAAAATTTGCATGACTGACCATCCGTTCGCCGTACTTTTCAGCAACGCCTGCTGTAGACCACTCTTTCTGCTCACTGTGCCCTACAAACGCTTCGGATGAATGCGCCACATATATCGTGACATCGTTGCAGACAAATTCGAGTTGCTTCGGTCTTGCCAATAAATAGTCCAGGTTTTCAGTGCTGATATTACGAAAACACCAGTACGAAATCTGCATCTGCCCGTCAGTCCAACGACTTTGGTCTTTTCCAATCAAATTTTCCAGATATTGTTCTTCATTCCCACGAATCACATATTTATGTTCTAGATTTCTAACCCTCTCAATACACTCGTTTGGATACGGATTGCTGAGACAGTAATCTCCCACAAAGATGAATTGATCCACATCTCTGCTTTTTGCGTCTTTAATAACCGCATCAAGTGCAGGTAAATTTCCATGGATATCTGAAACGATTGCAAATTTCATCTAACACATCTCCGCATCAAAGCTTCTTAAACATTTATTGTACCAAACATTTCCCCATTTTACCACATAAATCTAGTTGAATTTCGCATGTCTGTGAATCTTTTTTTCTTTTTTTCCGATACTAATTGCATCAATCATTTTTTGTTTTGCAGAAAGGAGACACTATGCACACAATACGCCACTATGATGACCCTGCATCCTATCCTCATATCAAAAACGGTGAGGTGATTGAACACCCCACCGAAGCAGAACCTTATCACTATTTGGAAAAATCCGCCTCCGCCACCGAAATGACCGGTCTGATCACACACGGCCCGGTCACCGACGATGCGCTCAACGCTTACCAAGATGTCTATCCTTTTATTGTTCCGGCCATCGATCCGGCGGACGATACCCACGCTCCAATCATGGATCCAACGGTAAATTAATCGTTAGTCAAATCACCGTTCCCGCTGACCGGGATCACCGTGCCCAGATAAGTGGGCTTTGGCTTGAACACGGTGTAGATCGCATCCTTCACTCTGGCCAGGATCTCGCGCACCTCGCGGTACGTCTGACCACCGTAATTGTCACCCTCGGATGCCACACCGTATGCCTCTAGGCCCAATTTTTCCGCAATGTACAGCGCACGATACAGATGATATTCCTGACTGACAATGATAATTTTATCCGCCGCGAAGACCTCCTTCGCGCGGTACATACTCTCATACGTGGAAAAACCCGCATGATCCATAAACACATCCGACGACGGAATTCCCTGTTCCACGGCGTAGGCTTTCATCGTGTTCACCTCATCGTAATCTGTCCGGCCATGGTCACCGCTCATGAGCAGCTTCGGAGCAATCCCCAGATCATACAATTCGACACCTCTCACCAGTCTGTCGTGGAGCATGTTGCTCAGACTGCCATCACTTCTCACCAGACACCCCAACACCAAAATACAGTCCACATCGGTAAGCTGCGCAGCTTCTTGCGCCGTCAGCAGATGCTTTTTCCCCACACTCTTCACCCGTGCATTCATCCCGATCAGCGTCACAGTCCCCACGACAGCCAGACACAACAGGATAATCAACACTCTTTTCATCCATTTACGCTTTTTCATCAATTTCCCCTTTGCTATGTAACTTGTTTCGGACAGCGAGGCATTGAACAAATGCAATGCCCTACTGTCCAAAGGTAATTTCTATCATAACAAAATTGTCCCAAATTACAAGGCAGTTTAAAAAAACTTAATAAAATCATGCTCAAATTTTCACTTCATTCACCAACTGTAACCCATTCTCAAACGCATACACATTCTCCATGGTGGTCACCGCGATCGCCTGCAAGGCCTCCCTGGTAAAAAACGCCTGATGGGACGTGATTACGACCTGCGGAAACATGAGCAGCCTCGCCACGGTCTCGTTGGTGATAATATCGCTGAAATGATTTTCATAGACCAGCTCGTCTTCATCCTCATACACATCCAGACCGACCGCAGAGAATTTCTTCGTCTTCAGCGCCTCGATCAATGCCTCCGTATCAAT
>JAFQDI010000121.1 GCA_017416055.1 Lachnospiraceae bacterium | reverse complement strand
GATGTCAAGACGACGCAGTCCCTTTCTTGCCAGGAACTCATCGCTGCCGTTACGCTCATGCTGCATACGAGCAGTCAAAGCAACCATAGCGAGGTTGTGAGCGTTCATGATATCATTGATGTCGCCGGTCAAACCAAGAGAGAACTCGGTCATAGGCATCAGCAGAGCGTTTCCGCCGCCTGCTGCGGTACCCTTAACGTTCATGGTAGGACCACCGGAGGGCTGACGCAGAGCACCGCCTGCGTTCTTGCCGATGTAGCCAAGGCCTTCAATCAGACCAAGGGAAACGGTGGACTTACCCTCGCCAAAGGGGGTAGGGGTAACAGCGGTAACTTCAATGAACTTTCCGTCGGGTTTGTCTTTCAGACGGTTCATTACCTTGATGAAGTCAATTTTGGGGGTTTTTCCGTAAGGGATGATTTCGTCTTCCAGAAGACCCAGCTTCTGACGGAAATAATCCACGGGAGGAAGAGACTTTTCTGCTTCCTCTGCAATCTGCCAATCTGCAAACTTAGTGGGATCCAGTCTTACAAGACCCTTCTCGTCTACATACTTGCCATTTTCATCGAAAATGATAGCCATAGGTAGATTCCTCCTTAATGAATAATTAAATTTTTATTTTAGCCGCCGGAAATCCGGCGAAAAACTAACTTATTGTGAAAGCTCCGGACGGCGACCATGTGGACTGCGTGCTTGCACGTAAGGACACATGGGCATTGGACGGGCAAGCCGGTATGAGCACGGGCTGCGTCAGCGGCGTAAAGTGCGAATATCGGCGGCAGATGCGAGAGTGCGTCAGCACGGAGCATCTGGCTTTCATTCCTGGTGCTGCCTGCGAAGCAGGCATGGAGATTTATTGCGTAACCGTAATATCGGCTGCATCCCGAATGAGACGCATCACCTTAGTGGTGAGGATGCTTTTCATAACGGCAACTTCAAACTCAGCGTCATAAACTTCTTTCAACTGATCCATCGTCAGGTTGTTCTGACGGCAAATCATGGCCAGCGTTTGGGAGATTTCCTCCGAAGTAGGCTCCAAATTCTCCATCTCTGCGATTTTAAGCACTGCCTGGTGGTTGCGAAGAGCGATTTCCGCTGCGGGGTAAGAGTCCTTGCGCAATTCTTCTACGCTGGTATTCATGAACTGACAGTACATGTCAAGATTCAACCCTTGATTCATGAGCTGCGCTTCCAGATTCTGTATCTCAACATCCACGGCAGCCTCCAGTTCGGCCTCATTAGGAGTGTAATCCAAAGTGGCCGCTGCTTGTCTCAGAAGACGATCCTGAAGATCCATTTCACCGCGCTCATCGGTATATGCTTGAAGACTTTCGCCCAGCTTCTGACGCATTTCCTCGAACGTATCACACTGACCTACTTCCTTGGCGAAGGTATCGTCCAGCTCGTACTCTTCCCGAAGACGAATTTCACGAATCACACACTCAAATCTGGCATCTTTTCCGGCCAGTGCTTCTGAATGGTATTCCTCAGGGAAGGTCACATCTACCGTTACGGTCTCTCCGGGGATTTTATCCAGCAACTGCTCTTCGAATCCCGGAATAAACATACCGCTTCCCAGCACCAGTGTCTGGTTTTCGGCAGTACCGCCGGCAAACTGTTCGCCGTCACAAAAACCTTTGTAATCCAATACAACTTCATCCCCGAGCTGGGCAGGACGATCGTTCACCGGAATAATTCGGGGAGACTGCTGCCGCAATCGCTGGATCTGACGATTAATCTCGTCATCTGTGATGATATGTCTGGCAAGCTCAGCCTTAAGTCCTCGATATGTAAATGCCATGCTGTTCGTCTCCTTGACTGATTGGTTTCCGTAAGCGAGAGCGGGAACCCTTAATTACGATTATCATCTTAACAACAAAAAAAGTAACATAGAGTTTGGTGCACATCCGATACTACACTAGTAAGCACGAATGTGTTCTCTAATGCAGTAGCGAATGCAATATTGCAACGCAGATACGATCTTTTGTTCACCTTCACCATTCAATCCAGTGACACTATACGCGCAATACCTACTCTACCTTACCTTTGGTGGGTAATTCTTTCAGTTGTCATAAAGAGGAAAACCCTCTTGCAGAAACTAATATAGCACACTTCCGTTGGAATTGTCAAGAAAATGTCAAAACAAAAATTGTATTTTTTCAGATGCTTTTTTTGGTAATTTTAACATAGGAAGAAAAAAGTGAAAAGTTATCGGAAATTTTTATGATGAACACCCCTAAAACCCTTAAAAAATAAGGCGTTTTGCAGAAATTTCGGTGAGGTTGACGGATAATCTTGACAGAACTTCGGTTATGGACTAAAATCGGTAAAACGGGGTAGTCAATGCATGAAAAAACTACATATTATATAGGTAGATACGTGTGATACCCGACTGAAAACAAAGAGGAAAGAACCATCCCTTAAGAGGCGTGGGGGTGGACAGGTGAGAATATGTTAAAGGTAGCGAAGTTTGGCGGATCTTCCATGGCGGATGCAAAGCAGTTCGCGAAGGTGAAAGCGATCGTTGAGGCGGATCATTCCAGAAAAGTGATTGTAGTATCCGCTTCCGGAAAGCGTTTTAAAGAAGACAATAAATTGACGGATCTGTTGTATCTGTGTCACGCGCATATTAAATACGGCGTGGCCTGCGACCCCATCTTCCAGATGATCGCAGACCGCTATATTGAGATTCGCAATGAGTGCGGAATCCAGACGGATGTGGAGAGCGAACTGGCTGTGTTGAAGAAGAAGCTGGAAGAGGGCATTTCTCAGGATGAGTTGGTTTCCAGAGGAGAGTATTTCAGCGCGAGACTGATGGCAGATTATCTGGGATATGATTTTTTGGATGCGACAGAGTGGCTGAAGTTCAGCTTTGATGGAGAGATCGATACAGAGGCCTCTTATACAGCACTTCGCGAGAAGGCGCTTGGCAGACGCGTGGTGATCCCCGGATTCTACGGCGTGCTCCCGGATGGAAAGATAAAAGTACTGACCCGCGGTGGTTCCGATATCACAGGAGCATTGGCGGCAGCGGCATTGGACGCAGATGTGTACGAGAACTGGACCGATGTGTCCGGAATTCTGATGGTTGACCCTCGCATCGTTCAGGATCCTCAGCCCATTGAGCGCGTGACCTTCAGCGAGCTTCGCGAACTGTCCCACATGGGTGCGCAGGTACTTCACGAGGGAACCGTATTCCCTGTTCGTGAGAAGAATATTCCGGTAAACATCCGAAACACCAACTGTCCGGAGCACCCCGGAACTATGATTATGGAAGATTGCGGTGAGCCTTCCGAGGAGGAGCTGAGCCGTTTCGTCACCGGTATTACCGGAAAGAAAAACTATTCCATCATCACCGTCGGAAAACTGGGTCTGTCCGCGGCGATCGGTGAACTGAGAGCAGTGCTGGAGGTATTTGAGAACCACCGCATCAGCGTTGAGTACGTTCCTTCCGGCATGGATTGCGTATCCGTTGTGGTTGAGACTGAGAGTATCAGCAACTGTCTGTACTCCATCATCCACGATATCCGTAAGAGCCTGAAGACGGACGATATCCGTGTGGATGAGAACATTGCGATCATTGCAGTGGTAGGCCGCAAAATGGCGAACCGACCCGGTATGTCCGGTCGACTGTTTGGTGCGTTAGGTAAGGCAGGCATCAACATCCGTATGATTTCCCAGGATCCCAACGAGGTGGATATCGTTGTCGGCATTGACAATAAGGACTTCGAGAAGGCGATTCAGGTAATGTATCACAGCTTCGTGAAGAAGGAAGCAAAGGCACAGTGAGGAGGAAATTAATATGAAACAGTATAAAGTAGCGATTTTAGGTGCGACTGGTGCAGTTGGCCGCGAGATGATGAATATTTTGGAGGAGAGAAACTTCCCGGTAGGTGAGCTACATCTCCTGGCCAGCGCGAGAAGCGCAGGCAAGACCCTGACCTTCAAGGGGCAGGAAATCGTGATCGAGGAGGCAACTGACGAGGCGTTTGAGGGTATGGACATCGTGCTCGGCGCGGCGGAGAACCCCATCGCGAAGAGATTTGCTCCCGCCATCGTAAAGGCCGGCGCAGTATTTGTAGACAATTCCAGCGCATTCCGTATGGATCCGAACGTTCCGTTGATCGTTCCGGAGATCAACCCTGAGGATGCGAAGACAAATAAGGGTATTATTTCCAACCCGAACTGCTCCACTATCATTACCTTGACCGCAGTGTACGCGCTGAATCAGCTCAGCCCCATCAAGAGCATGGTGGCTTCCACCTATCAGGCAACCTCCGGTGCCGGCGTGAACGGTCCCATTGAGCTGATGGAGGAGACGAGGGCAGTGCTGGCGGGTGAGCCCACTCAGCCGAAGGTATTCCCTTACCAGATCGCGTTCAACCTGATTCCCTGCATCGGCAGTGAGTCCACTGACGGCTACACCACCGAGGAGATGAAAATGCAGAACGAGGGCCGCAAGATTATGCACCTGCCCGAACTGACGGTGAGCTGCACCTGCATCCGCGTGCCGGTAGTTCGCTCTCACTCTATCTCTGTGACGGTTCGCACTGAGGACCCCATCAGCGTAGAGCAGGCTCGCGAGGCGATCGCGAAGGCAAAGGGCTGCCGTCTGGTAGATAATTTAGGAGCAAAAGAATATCCCATGCCTTTAGACACCAGCGATCAGGATATTGTGTTCGTAGGACGTATCCGTCCCGACCTGACCGATGATCACGGTCTGACCCTGTGGTGCTGTGGTGATCAGGTGCGCAAGGGCGCAGCGACCAATGCGGTGCAGATTGCAGAGCTGCTGGTAGCAGAGTAATCTGTTTCGGCGATTACGTCATCCGTTCGCAGGAAATATCCTGTTTGCGGAAGAAAAAATCTCAGCAAGCAAAAATAGATGCGATGAGAGGTGGAAACTGAAAACCGCCTAAAAGATAAAATAAGAAATATTGCTCCGACGAAAGATATGGTAGTCGGAGAACAAAAGAGGGGCTGTAAAAATAAAACAGCCCCTTGTCTAATGTCGGGCAATGTGCTATACTAAAATAAAGCATTTGTTCTTTATCTTCTTGGCGTATAAGCCGTTCTGAAATTCTATCATTCATTTCTAACAAGAACATTCGATGCTTGGAAACCCATTTGTATGGCAGGAAGGTTCTTGAGAAGTGAAGGAGGAT
>JAFQDI010000120.1 GCA_017416055.1 Lachnospiraceae bacterium | reverse complement strand
CAAAATCCATTCCTTTATTTTCATTTTTGCAGTATAATAAGAAAATCGACAGAAAAAGGAGGATTCTTCCATGAAAATTACCTTTATGGGCGCCGGTAGCACCGTCTTTGCACGCAACGTGGTCGGTGACTGCCTGTGCACCGATTCCCTAAAGGACAGTACCTTCGCTTTATATGATATCGACAGCACTCGTCTGAAAGAGAGTCAAACGATTCTGGAAGCCATGAATCACACCATGGGAAATCACGGTAGAATCGAGTGCTATCTCGGTGTAGAGCATCGCAAAGCTGCCCTGCGCGGTGCAGACTTCGTGGTCAATGCTATCCAGATCGGCGGTTATGACCCCTGTACAATCATCGACTTCGAGATTCCCAAAAAGTACGGTCTTCGCCAGACCATCGCCGATACGTTGGGCATCGGCGGCATTATGCGCGCGCTGCGCACGATCCCGGTGATGGATGATTTTGCAAAAGATATGGCTGAGGTTTGCCCTGATGCACTCCTACTAAACTACACCAATCCGATGGCGATGTTGACCGGATATATGCTGCGCTACACGCCCATCAAGACCGTTGGTCTGTGCCACAGTGTTCAAGTTTGCTCCAGAAGTCTGTTAAAGCCTTTTGGTATGGAGGACAGACTGGAGGGCAGACGCGAGCTGATTGCCGGAATCAACCATATGGCTTGGCTGTTGGAACTCAAGGACAAGGATGGTGTCGATCTCTACCCTGAGATCAAGGCCCGCATCCCCGAAAAAATGGCCGATCCTGATTTCAAAAACAAAGTTCGTCTGGATTACATCAATCACTTCGGTTACTACTGCACCGAGTCCAGTGAACATAATGCGGAATACAATGCGTTCTACCTCAAAAGCAAATATCCTGAATTGATCGACCGCTACAATATTCCACTGGATGAGTATCCGCGCCGCTGTATCAAGCAGATCTCCGATTGGAAAAAAGAATATGCTGAAATGATGGAAAAAGGTGTCAAGAAACATGAGCGTACCCACGAATACGCTTCACACATTATGGAGTCTATCGTCACCAATACTCCTTACCAGATCGGCGGAAATGTGCTGAACACGGATCACCTGATCACCAACCTTCCCGCAGAGGCCTGCGTAGAGGTTCCCTGTCTGGTTAACGGTCACGGAATCAATCCCTGCCATGTGGGAGCCCTTCCCGTACAGTGTGCAGCGATGAACATGACCAATATCAATGTTCAGCTTCTGACCATCGAGGCTGCCCGCACGCTGAAACGCGACCACATCTATCAGGCCGCGATGCTTGATCCTCACACCGGCAGTGAACTGGATATCGACACCATCAAGAAGATGGTAGATGAGCTGATTGCGGCACATGGAGATTATCTGCCGAAGTATCATTGAGCATCGCCTTTCCATCACTGAACTTTTTAAACGTTACAAACCGCCGGATTATCCGGCGGTTTGTAACGTTTTTCTATCAGCCCTTTCCTATCGTTCCTCCGTATTCCAGTCCGGAATAATCCGCTCCGGGAACAGTTGTGCCCCAGGGATTTCCGTTGGAGTCAATTCCACCCAACAGATTGTTGCCATACCAATATTCCGTATGGCCGCCACCGTCAGGATAAGTAAATACCGTGGTGTGACTTTTATCGTAATGATAGGTGGAAACACCGATAATACCATTATTTCGAATCTTCGTGTGCGTCAGCATGGTGCCGTTTTCATCGTAGGTGGACTCCTCATAGGTAAAATCCAAGCCTGCCGAAGGAAGTGTGGTAAAGGTTACTTTCTTTATACTTCCGTTGGGATAATAGGTCTCCACCCTGGTTCCGGACACACCGATCATAGTTCCTGTCGTGCCATCCTCGGAATACTGCCAAGTTTCAATGTTCCCGTTGTCCAAGTGGTTTACGCAAGATTTTCTTCTTCCGTTGGCATAATAATAGATTTCAGATGTACTTCCATCGCCGTAGGTCCAATTCTCTTTGATCAACAAATCCTTTTCGTCATATTCGCGAATACACTGGGCTTTTCTTCCGTCCGGATAGACCGCGTTCTCCACCAACGGCTTTCCCGAGTCTGAAAAGGTCATTTCTGACTGATAACCGTCCGTTCGTAATATATATTCCCAAATCACCATGCCCTGTGCATTATAGCGCGACTCGCCTATATCGCCATTGCCGGACACCTCTTTCGTGCTGACCAATTTTCCTCGGTCATCATATCGTTCTTCGCGTGTGGTACCATCCGAACAGAATGACGATAAACCAATGAGCACGTGATCGCTGTTAAATTCACGGGTTATTTCCCAGACTGTTCCGTCGGGAGATGTCTGACGTTCATAGACCGGATCTCCCTTTTCATCATGGGTAATCTCTGATCTGTTTCCAACCGAATCGATTTCTATCGTTTGCTCATGAATCCCTTTCTCATTCATGATAATTTCAACCTTTGATCCGTCCGGATTTTCCTGTAGATGCGTTGCCAGCGTACCATCTTCACGATACATTTCGAATTCATACACTCCGTCAGAATTCATCGATGTCCTCGACTTCATCTCTCCGTTTTCATAATACTCTTCCGTAAGCTCAGTTCCATCGGAATGAACATGCTGTACTTTGATCAACTTATTCTCAGCTGAAAAATATTGCTCTCTCCACAATCCGTCCATGCCGGTAAAAATCTCGCAGATTATCCATCCTTCCGGACTGTAATAGCGCTCGATGCGGTTCCCTTCCGGGTCTTCTTCCAGTGTCCGCACCAGTTTTCCATCCTGATCACGTTCTATTTCCAAATACTGATCGTCACCAGTTTCTCCGACCTGATCATCTCTGGTTGCTCCGACCTGATTGTCGGTGATGCCTCCACCCTGAATCACTGCTCCCACATTACCGGTGTTGGAACTCATATTGATTCCAATCGTAAAACTCAGATCCTTTTCGATATTTTCTACCATTTGATCAATCACATCGTAGATGGGAAACCCGGTTCCTTCTTCCATTGTGATATCAATCATTAAGCGGGTATTTTCAGTCAAATATTCTTTTGCGGTCATGTGAGTAATTACCGCAAACAAAACCGAATCAAACTCCATTTCGATCATTTGCACTTTTTCGAGAAGTGAAATCGTCTCGCTGTTATGGCATTCTGCAGCTCTGGTCTGTCCGGATGAATCCAGATAGAGAGTGACGTCTGCCGTCGCAGTCAATCGAATTGAAATGCAGCTTAAATCCACCAGTTCATTAAAGTCAGACACAGTCATGCCCAGGTATTCCGGTTTCCCTTTTTCCGCTGCAGACTCACTTCCGGTCGGTTGTCTGCCGGAGTCATCTCCGGTATTTGATGACTCAGCGCAGCCGGTTATCATCAGGCAAATCACTAAGAATGTCACCAATATGCTCATTCTTAATCTACAATTCTCTCGCCGGTTTTCTGTCATAGTCTCAATCCTTTCTGGATTTGGTTTATGCCGCAGGCCGCGCATATCCGTCCCCGGACTAATTAACCTCTAAAAATCAGCCCCATCATGAGGAGTTTCCTCAACATGATGGGGCTAACTGTACGTCTAAAAATTCAGATATCTAAAATTAGAACTTACCT
>JAFQDI010000007.1 GCA_017416055.1 Lachnospiraceae bacterium | reverse complement strand
TCGCAGAGTACCTACTACTTTTTCATAATCCATTCGCTTCGGACCGACAATACCGATCGTTCCGCGAAGTCCGTCACCCAGCACATAATTGGCAGTAACCACGCTGCAGTCTTTTAAAGACTGTATCGGTGTTTCATCGCCGATATAGACCTGGATCTGAGAGTCAGAGACTGCCGGAAGCTGTTTGTCATCGAACAGTCCTTTCAACAATTCCTTCTGCTCCAGCGTACTGATCAGCTGGCTGGCTTTCTGCGTATCGGAAAGTTCCGGATACTTGAAGATATTTGTCGCACCGCTGGTATAAATCTGAAGATCATCATTCTGCGCCTGGATCGCTTCAGCCACTTCGTTGAGAACCAGTTCCACCACCTGCCGGTGCTCGCCCGCCTGCTCTTTAAGCTGCGCGATCATTCCAAGATTGATCTCCTGCATCGTCAAACCGTTAAGACAATTGTTCAACAGGATATTCAGATTCAGGATTTCTTCGTTCGTCACATCTTCTTCCAGATTTACAAACGAATTGCGAATAATATTACCTTCCACCACGACTACGATCAACAGTTTCTTCTCTTCTACTCTGGAAAGCTGGATAAATTTCAGCTTTGTCTGGTGGTAAGTCGGACCACTGATCATTGTCGCATAATTCGTATTGTGAGCCAGGATCTGCGCCATATGCTTCAGCAAATGCTCCACCCGGTCAACTCTCTGGATCATCAATTCCTGAATTTCGTTGACCTGATCATTCTTCTCACGGATGATCTGATCCACATAGAAGCGATATCCTTTATCGGAAGGAATGCGTCCCGCCGACGTATGCGGCTGGATAATATATCCCATCTCCTCCAGATCAGACATCTCATTTCGGATCGTCGCAGAGCTCAGCTTCAAGTCGGAATATTTGGAGATCGTTCTGGATCCAACCGGCTCACCCGTCTCTAAATACGTCTGGATAATTGCTTTTAATATTTTTTCCTTTCTCTCGTCCAGCTCCACAAATTCACCTCTTTCGTTTTGTTATTAGCACTCTGTTTCGTGGAGTGCTAACATTTACAGTTGATAATATATAACGAGACACCTGTTTTGTCAAGGCTTTCTTCGTTATTTCATACTTTTTTCATGATTTTACCGTTTTGTTTTTATTTGCATTTCTTCTATAATAAACAACCATGATAACTCTTACAAAACACTTACATTCCTTGACATTTAACACTTTTGTAAATATAATGAAATAAATCTTTTATTTTTGATGATTTTTGTAAATTTAACAGATTGTGAGGTTACAATATGAAAAAACGTTTGTCACTCCGCTTATTGACAGCCGGAACTGCTTTCCTTCTCTCTGTGGCTGCATCTTTTCCTGCATGGGCAGGACAGATCACCGGTCATTTAGATACTGTTTCTGCATCCTCCATCACCGGATGGGCCTGGGACAAGGACGAGCCGGACAAACCACTGACCATCGAACTTACCATCAGCGGCGAATCCATGGGACCGGGTGGTTATACAGTCGTGACTACAACTGCAGATCGTGAAAGAGCCGATCTGGGACAGGTTCTCGGATCAACCAAACATGGCTTTACATACAACGTTGACTGGTCTCAGTATCCGGGTAAATCATTTAACGTCACCGCTGTCGCAGTAAACGGAGATGTAAAAACACCATTGATCGGATCTCACTCTTTTAATAGAGAAGAGACAGCCTCTGTCGTTGTTCCGGCCGAAGTTACAAAACCGGCAACCGTTGAATCCGTCACTCCGGCTCCAACTGCATCTGAAACAAAAACGGATGACGCAAAGGCCAATATGGCTCTGGGTCCCGGCTTCGCAGGAAATGCAGGATTGACTCCGACAGCTTCTAATAATAAGGAAACAGGAAGTCAAACCGGCCCAGGCGCATCAAAAACACACGCAGTCGAAACCGGCGAGCCAGACGAGTACCTTGGCTCCTTCCGAATCAGCGGTTACTGTAACTGTGTAAATTGCTCCGGCGGCTACACAAAAACATACTCAGGAGCTGTTCCACAGGCAGATCACACAATTTCCGCTGACCTGAACCGTTTCCCGCTGGGAACCAAACTTCTTATTGATGGAATCATGTATACAGTAGAAGACAAGGGAAGCAGTGTTGTGGATGACCGCCTCGATATTTTCTTTGCAACTCATCAGGAAGCTGTTGGTTTCGGACTCCAGACTAAGGACGTCTATTCTGTTAAATAATTTGTAAAATTTCTAAAAATTTCATCCCCCACATGTGGGTTTTAATCGCAGGATTTGGACCCATATATGGGGGATTTTTCATGTTTTTCACCCACATGTCACCCACTTTTTTATTTGAGGGGGTTGACAAATCCCGAAAAACATGATAAATATGTACTTGTTTCCAATATGTTACATTTTTGTAACATTTTAATCATACTTTTTTAATAGTTCATTTAACAGTTCAAAAGGAAACAAGAAAGGAATATTTTTAGAAATGAAAAAGACAAGACTGATGGCTGGTGTTTTCATGGTAATGCTCTTCACAATGATCAACACAGCCTGCGCCTTCGCGAATACTACTATTGACGGTCACTTAGACAGTATCATGGGAAATACCATTGCCGGATGGCTTTGGGATTCCGCTGACCCGGAAACCTCCCAGACAGTCACAGTAACCGTTACCAACCGCTCCACAGGTGAGATTGCTGCCACTGAAACACTTGTGGCAAGCGAATACCGTGATGACCTGAAAGCCCACGGAAAAGGAACCGGCAATTACGGTTTCCATGTTCGCATCGAATGGGACACACTCCCGACAGCCGCATATACGGTTAGCCTTTCCTGCGGAGATGTTATGATCCCGCGTACCATGTACCATGCAAACGGTGATATTGCTTCCCAGTACGGCAACCTGGTTCCGCTGGGAACCTTCAAGACCACCGGCTATTGTCCGTGCTACCAGTGCTCTGAGGGTTGGGGACGCCACACAAGCTCCGGCGCTCTTGCGACAGCAAACCACACGGTAGCCGTTGACAGACGTGTGATTCCGCTCGGCAGCCGTCTCCTCATCAACGGTCAGGAGTATGTTGCTCAGGACGTTGGCGGCGGTGTAAGAGGCAATCACATCGATATTTATTTCAACACACACGCTGAGACAAGACAGCATGGTGTACGAAACGCAGAAGTTTATTTAATCAAATAAGGAAAATCCCTAAAAGACATCTCAACGGCATGAAACTGTACACGAGATGTCTTTTTTCTTACATTTTTCCTAATGTAACTGTCCGTCAATTGATGATTTGGCAGAATAATGATATAATATTCAACATCCAAGTTTTATCGAAAGGAGTATTAACTTTTATGAAGAAAAAAAGGTTTTCTGCTATTCTGGGAAAACTGGTCCTCTCTGTGGCGGCAATCTTTCTGCTGTTTTACATTATGCTGCCGCCGCTCAATATACGCAGCAAGGATTTTTTCATTTTCCTGATCCTCAGCATTTTTATCGTATTGACGATCAATTTCCTGAGCTATATGCGTGATTTCTTTGCCGCTTTCGGTGCCAGAAATCATATGCAGATTGAGCGCGACCCTTATACCGGACAGATTCGCTTCGGTGTCCACCCAACAGAGGAAGTCGAAGAGGAACCAAAACCAAAAGCTTCCCTCGCGAAACCGTTAAAATATGGTTTTGCATTGATTGGTATCATAATGGCTATGATGTGTGTCGCATCCCTGCTCGGTGTAAAACTCTTCAACGCAACCCGTTATCGTGATCTGATCATTATGGAAAACGGCGACTTCTCAGCCGACGTCGCAGAGATCAGTATGAATCAAATTCCGGTGGTTGACCGAGATACCGCAACGAGACTCGGAAGCCGAAAGCTTGGCGAAATGTCTGAACTGGTATCCCAGTTTGAGATTGAAAACGCCTACACACAGATCAACTATCAGGGAATGCCGTACCGCGTAACCCCGTTGGCCTATGCCGACGCGGTGAAATGGTTATTTAATATGAAAACCGGCCTTCCGGCTTACATTACTGTCAATATGGTGACCCAGGAGACGGACCTTGTCTGGCTTGACAGTGGTATGAAATATTCTCCAAGTGAATATTTCTTCCGCAACATCTACCGCCATCTCCGCTTCCTTTATCCGACTGAAATCTTTGAAAGCGTATCCTTTGAAATCGATGACAATGGAATACCGTACTGGGTAGCTCCAACAGTCCGCTATCGCATCGGCTGGTGGGACGGTAAAGATATTGACGGCGCAATCCTCGTAAATGCGATCACCGGCGAATCCGTTTGGTATGCGAAAGACCAGGTTCCGCAGTGGATCGATCAGCTTTATGACTCCGATATGATCATCACGCAGCTGGATGACAATGGTCTCTTCCAGAATGGTTATATCAACTCCATCTTCGGTCAGAAAAATGTACGCCGCACCACTTATGGTCACAACTATATGGCTTTAGATGACGACGTTTATCTTTACACTGGTATGTCCTCCGTCACCGGCGATGAATCCAACATCGGTTTCGTACTTGTCAACCTTCGCACAAAGGCAACAAAATTCTACACCGTCCCGGGTGCAACC